>JAFGQV010000049.1 GCA_016935475.1 Methanosarcinaceae archaeon | reverse complement strand
GGTATTGAACATGAACTGGATAATTCAGAATATGCGAACATCCTTGCACAGAATGCACGTCTTGCAGGACTTATGGATGTCAGCGAAAAGGCTAACCTGTTCGAACTTAGAAAGCAGGTGGCATCCAGTATCGGTACTACCGTGGAAAAGCTTGCATCCATAATGGAACCTGTGGAAACCGCATATGCAATCACAGACCACACTAGGTGTCTGACGTTCATGCTGGGTGACGGGATCATCCCCTCCAATGTCAAGGCAGGATATCTTGCACGTCTTGTACTTCGAAGAACCCTTCGTATGATGCGGGATCTGGGCATCAAGATCCCATTGTCCGAGATCGTGCAGATGCACATCAAAAACCTGCCCGAATATCCCGAATTTGCACAACGTTTCGATGTGATCGAGGATATACTCTATCATGAAGAGCAGAAATTCGCAGATACTCTGACGCGTGGAAGAAGGATGATCCAAAAATCAGCAAAGCATTATAAAAAGAGCGGTGAGAAAATACCACTCGATAAATTGATCGAGATGTATGACAGCCATGGAATCCCGCCTGATATCTCAAAGGAGGCTGCTTTGGAGGTGGGTGTTGAGGTGGACCTTCCGGATACTTTCTATTCACTGGTGGCAGAAAGGCACAGCAAGGCAGAGGAGAAAGAGGTGAAGGTGTTTCCATTCGCTGAACGCATCAGCCGCCTTCCAGCAACGAAACGGCTGTTCTATGACGAACCGAACCGGATGGAGTTCGAGGCAGTCGTACTTGATGTATTCGATACTAACATAGTTCTTGACTGCACCCTTTTCTATCCGGAAGGTGGCGGACAGCCTGCAGATTACGGCACTATTACCGTCGGGGACGTGATGCTTGATGTTGTAGATGTCCAGATGGTGAACACTGTTGTGGTGCATAAGATAAAAGATATTGAAGACGAACTCCAGATCAGGAAAGGTGACCTGGTTGTTGGAAAGGTGGATGAAGAGCGGCGTATGGCACATGCCAAACACCACACAGCAACGCATATTGTGAACGATGCTGCCAGAAAGGTGCTTGGTGATCACATCTGGCAAGCAGGGGCACAGAAGACCAGAAAGCGTGCACGTCTTGATCTCTCACATTACAAACGTATCACACCTGAAGAATTGAACAGAATAGAACTCATAGCAAACCGAACCGTTATGGAGAATAAACGCGTTGTGGCCGAATGGATGGACAGGACCGTTGCTGAGAAGACATATGGTTTTGGGTTATACCAGGGCGGCGTACCCCCTGGCAAATCGATACGGGTCCTTAAGGTCGCTGATGACATTGAAGCCTGTGCGGGTACTCACTGCACAAGTACGGGCGTCATTGGTCCCATCAAGATACTGAAAACAGAGCGTGTTCAGGACGGTGTTGAGCGTATAGAGTATGCAGCAGGTGAGGCTGCCGTACTGGCTGTGCAGGAAATCGATGACTTATTGCATAAATCTGCAGATGCGTTTCGTGTGCTTCCGGAACATCTACCGCTAACAGCTGAAAGGTTCTTTGGCGAATGGAAGGACTATAAAAAAGAAAACGCAAGGTTAAAAGAAGAACTTGCACACGTCAGGGTTCACCAGATGATCCAGAATGCATTGGAGATAAATGATATCCGGGTCATCGCCAGGATGATCCCTGATTCAGATAACGAAGCGCTCTTAAAGGTTGCAGGGGAACTCAGTGAGCAGGAAGATGTGATCGCCCTGCTTGCAAGTGACTTTGAAGGAGTGAAGATCGTTGCAGCCGCGGGAAAAACTGCGGTTGGGCAGGGAGTGGATGCTGGCAAGATAGTAAGGGAAATGTCTACCATCGTCGGCGGCGGAGGTGGAGGACGTCCGGACATGGCACGTGGCGGTGGGGTCGACAGCACTAAAATTGATGAAGCACTAGAACATGGAACAAAGCTTATAAGAGAACAGCTTAAAATCTAATAATGTTAAAATGGAGCGATTAGATGATACCCATCGAGATTAAGCAATTCTTTGCTGCAAAATTCGGAACATCACTTTTGGTAAAAGGTAAACCCGGTACAGGAAAAACCACCTTTGTCTTTGAAATACTCAATGAGCTATGTCCAGAGGGAAACTGTATCTACATCTCACCCCGTGTTGACCAGACCTCGCCCTATGGAAACTACTCATGGATAGAGGGAGACTTCAATAACAGCGAAGAATTTTTGAAGATGCTTGATGCACGGATAAGGGTGATCAGAGAAGGATGCGAAGAAAAACCGCTGATAGTTGTTGATTCCATCGATGCTTTAAGTATTGCAACAACCCGCTCTTTGAACTGGCTTGCAAATAAGTTCGAACTTGAGCGCAGACTCACGGATTTTGCCAGAAAGGTAAATTCCGATATTCTGATGGTCACGGAACAGGTTGAATTAGATTCACTGGATTATCTTGTTGACGGTGTCGTATATCTTGAACTCACTGATATCTCAGGACATGACATACGGAAGATCCACCTCAATAAGCTGCGAGGTGTCAGTCTTTCCCAGTCAAAGTATCCTTTTACACTGCAAAACGGAAGGTTCAAAAGCTTTGGCTCTTTCAGGGTATCGTATCCCTCAGAAACAATTATCCCCGAACCTATACAAGATCCTGTTGCCAGTAAGATATCAACCGGTATCCCGGATTTCGACAGAATTCTCGGTGGAGGCTACCAAAAAGGAAGTTTTAACCTTTTCGAAATGAAAAGCGGTGTCGGGGATTCTTTTTACAGTTTGCTGCTCCCAACGTTCATTAACCACCTGAATCTGGACCGCGCGATGTTCTGCATGCCTTCTGAGGGCACGAGTGTTGAGACCGAGAAAAGCATGATCACACCTTTTAGTGGCGGGCATCGTTTTAAAGACCAGTTTGTTGGGTTCGATACCCGTGAACGCGATGCAAAGGTTGTACCATATGTGGAACCACTTACTGGCAACATTTCCACAGACATGGAAGCCATCCAAATGGTAAAAGCGAACCTCATACATAAATTTGGACCTCCTGTCCTTGATTATATAGGACTTGACACCATGGAGTACAATTACGGTCCAGAGAATGTTGGAAGGGTGATAGGTCAGTGGGCATCCCGCACCAAAACGACCCAGAACGTGGTTCTGGCGGTTGCAAAATTCGGTCAGAAGATCATAGAGTCGGTTGCACATATGGCGACCACTCACTGGAAGTTCGAAAACATAGACAGGACTCTTCTATTATATGGTGTTGTTCCCAAAACCGGGGTATATGTTGTGGAAATGGATTTTGAAATGGGCCATCCACAGGTGACGCTAACCCCTGTTATATAAGGATCCGTAGCTAACATTCAATGTAAGGAAGTTCTCTACTGTGCCTTCGGAACAGTAAAACAGAAGATACTTCCTTTTCCCAATTCACTTTCAGCCCATATTTCCCCGCCCTGCTCCTCTATTAGATGCTTGGCTATGGAAAGTCCAACCCCACTCCCCCCATATTTGCGTGTGGTGGTGGCGTCCACCTGGTAGAATTTATCAAAAACCTTTTCCATATTCTTTTTTGCAATACCGATTCCGGTATCTTTCACACAGACCTTGATAAAACAGTCTGTATGTCGTGCTGTGACCTCCACACTTCCACCTTTTTTGTTGAACTTAACGGCATTGTCTATCAACTTGGTCAGAGCATAAACAAGATGAATCCTATCAGCTTTCACATTGAGGTCCTTTTCCAGATCAATTCTTATCTCTACATCGTAACGTTCAGCTTTTGGCATCATATTTTGGACTGATGTATCAATGACATCTTCAAGATCAATAGTCTCATAACTGAAACTGAATTCCTCCTTTTCACCTATTGAGACTTCCAGAAGGTCATCGATCATCTGGTTCTGGCGATCAAGGGCCTTTAATGACTTGTTAAGATACTTGATCCGTTCAGCGTGATCTTCTTCGTCCATTGCAACTTCAGTGAAACCTCGCATTATAGTCATTGGGGTACGCAGTTCATGCGAGATATTGGAAATGATATCACTCTTCATCTCATCGATCTTCTTTATCTCTGTTATATCCTTGATCACGGCTACATACTTTCTCTCCCCGTGTATCTCTATATCTCTATGATTGACCATCAGATCTTTGAGACTGCCGTCTTTAGTTACTATTTTTGTTTCATATGCCTTTTCTATCCCTTTCTGGATTTCCTGCCAGCGACTGTTCATAAAAGATTTATACTCATCTGGAATTAATATCTGAAAATTCTCACCGATAAGATCACTTTCGTCATAACCGCTAATATCCAGTACTGCCTTATTACAAAACTCAAATCTCCCTTCTGAATCCAGAACAAATATTCCGTCGTGGCTTGCTGAAATGATTGTATCGAGATAATCCTTTGTCTCAAGGACATTTTGACGGTCGATCTCTTTTTCAGTAACCTGGCTCTGAAGTTTTTCTGCCATTTTATTAAAGGTTTCTGCCAGTTCCCCTACCTCATCACGTCTTCTCACATGAACCCTGGAATCAAGATTACCTTTCCCGAAATCTTCAGCACTTTTTTTCAGTTCAAGTAATGGTTTGCATAGGATTGTCCCTGTGGCAAAAGATAGTAAAATACCAATAAATACTAAAGCGGCAGTTATTCCGATCTTATTTCGTATTGATCTGCTAACAGTTTCCCTTATACTGGTTTCTGATAGACCCAGATGAACTTCCCCGATCCTGCCCCCCAGGATTGGCTGGGCGATATCCCTTACATACTCATTTTCGATGTCTAAAAGTTTGACAGTTTCCTCACCATTTGCAGGATTAACATTTTTTAGAGCCACAGGAAAACCATTCTCAAAAGTATGGACTATTACCTCGCCATTTTCATCCAGAATAAACACATATGCAATATCATGCTGGGTATTCCTGGTTGATTCAATAAGTTGCTGCAGTCTTATGACATCTTCTGTAAGGATTGGATTAATGCTGCTATCTGCCAGGTAACTGGATATCGTGTACCCTCTTTCCTCAAGTTGGTTGCCCATGGCATTGATTTGATCCGTCTGTATATAATATGCAGTTACACCGCAGACCAATAATAAAATTAATACAACCATTATAACCAATTTCGTTTTGATCTTAAGGTTTGTGAACGATCCTAAAACAGATTTCAAAGAGCCACACTCCCTGTTACATTCCCCGATTCTACGGCCGATCTCATCCTAAATACAGAATCATATAATTCGGAATCGACCTGAATAAACATGTCAATATCGAGTTTGTCAAGAATCTCTTCTCCTTTTGGGTCCCTGTGCATTGTCAGAAATATAGTTCTAAGTTCCTCTTTCAATTCTAGGCTCATTTCCGGATGGACAACCACAGGTGTTATTCCGTATGGTGGTGATTTTAAGATGATTTTTGTCTTTGCTGTTGTCTCAGGTTTTGTTTCGCTTAAGTAATCCCATACCAGTCCGTCCACCGACGCACCATCCACGAGATTTCTTGCCACTGCTTCAATGGATGTGTCATGACTGTGGGTATAAGTATAACTGGAAAAAAATGTGTCAGGGGTTTCGTTCATCAATAAAAGCACATAAGCTGGATAATACTTTCCGGTGGTGGACAGAGGGTCGGTGAATGCAAACCGTTTTCCTTTAAGTTCCGCAATGCTTGTAACTTCACTATTAGAAGGAACAATGATGTATGAATAATAATATGGTTCGCCATCTACCACTGGAGCTACCAGAAGTTCCATCCCGAACTTCTCATGTCCTTCGATGTACTGTCCAGGACCCACAAAGGCAACATCAATGTACCGGGATTCCACCAGTTCGTTAATTTCTAAATAAGTGCCCCTCTGGACAAGTATCACAGGACGACCTGTTCTTTCTGAAACATAATCCAGGATCTCCCCATAATATACCATTGTCCCCTGCGGTGAAATTAAGGCAGAGACCCCTATTCTAAGAGGCTGGACATCAACTGTGACATTGCTTGTTACTTCCCTTTCTTCAAGAGAGATTTTCTCTGCCTGCTCCCGTTCAAAGCACCCGCTGCAAGATATCATGATGCTGCATACAAAGATGATTGAAAAAACAGCGTATGCTTTCTTGAGACATGTTATGCATATACCCCCAGATAACATTGTCCTTTCATCGTTAAAAATTTAACTGCTATACTGTAACCTATTATATAAGAATCCACAAAGTTAATATGACTGGTTCTCTTTAACATCGTGTGGGTAAGTTCAATTTTCCTGCCATCAGATAAATCATCGTATTCCGATATTTCTCCGTCTTCAACCC
>JAFGQV010000048.1 GCA_016935475.1 Methanosarcinaceae archaeon | reverse complement strand
TGGTGTGCATTGAATCCGCGACAAGTATTTCGCTATCCAGCAGCAATCCCTGTTTGTGTTCATAGGTTGTGACAAAAAGGTTGACTGCCATTGTTACGATCATCACTGCAAAGCTGATTGAAGTTACAACTGGTTGCATTCCTGTTGTAAACCTGTTAATTGCACTGGAGATGATCTCAAAGCCGACATATATCAAAAGAAATGCAATGGCAATTGATGCCAGGGTTTCGTATTTCCGGTGCCCGTATGGGTGTTCTTTGTCAGCCGGTTTGGATGCTATCTGGATGCCAATAAGTCCGACTATGTTCGATACACCATCAAAAAGTGAATGGTATCCGTCAGCCTCCATGCTGAGGGTATCTGTCAGCATTCCGTAGACGATCTTAGCTAAAGCTACAACCAGGTTCAACAAAAGTATCCTGAAGAGGATCACACGTATTTTTCCAAACCGATTGTCCATGGAGATACCCCTTACAAAGATGCACGATGATGCGATATAAAAGATACGACAAAAGTTATATTTATCTACACAATAAATAAAATTATATCCTGCATATATTTAAAAACCTGGAAAAAGAATATTCATATAGGTGACCAGCATGAAAAATCAAGGTACAATTGCAGTTATGTTTTTGATCATTTTTTCCGTTCTTTCCCTGACGGCCATAAGCGGATGTCTTGAAACCCCTGAAGCCACTCCTGCCCGGGTAAGCAGTGATGCATTATCCAGATATGGATGGGCGCAGGTGGGTGAGGTGGCATACGAAAGTAATGAAATACCAATATCGAATATTACCACTATCAGCATCAATACTGCAACGACCACCTATCAGGATAATGAACTGGCTAATGATATTGTAGCGCAGATCAATGATTTCCAGAAAAGTTTTGGAATAAATACTGGCATTGAGGTTCCTTATGTGGGTTCTCAGTTGATCACGATCCGAATGGCTCTTCCGGCTGGAATTGAACTGCCTTCCAATGTCACAGCCGCTATAATCGATTCCCAGATCGAGAACATAGGAAGCCAGAACAACATCGAGGACTTCAAGAAGACTGAAAACAGGTTGCTTGCTATCGACGATGATTCGGTTGCTGCTGTCAACACATACGCTGGCACGCTTCCCATGGACGGTGCTTCCATTGATATCATCGGGATTGTTGCGTTATGGCCCAGTTCGAACACGAACATAATTGCAATTGGTGTTGTGCCTGACGGTGAGGTCAATTTGAAATTAGGAGCGATCGAGAAAACGCTCTTTAAGGTCAACGGTGATGAGGAAATCGCTGAAGTGGTCGATCTGATCAAGACAATAGAATGACCGGCTTTGTGTAGAAATTCGGATTATTGCCAGACTTTCTACACAGGACGGACTTTATACACAAAGCCCTACACTACGGGATTTGGGTAAAGGTTGGTAACCACCTCAGGATTCAAAGCAAGAAATCGTTTTATTAAAGTATATGAAGACCCGGTATTATTAGTACGGGGATAGTTATTGTGGGAGGGGGGATTCATACTCAATTATAAAATAATTATTCTACAATGATCTTATCTCTCTTATGGAATATTACGAAAGATTAAAGGGAATCCTCTACATTAACCATATAGATGGTAGGAATTTGAATGAGTAAAGAACTTGAAACAACAGCTCCAAAACCATTTATTTTTGTTTTAATGCCTTTTGATGCACAATTCAATGACACATACAAGTTTGGGATTAAAGGTGCAGCCGAAGATGTGGGTGCTTATGCAGAAAGAATTGATGAACAAATATTTTCTGAAGGAATTCTTGAAAGAATTTTCAATCAAATAAGTAAAGCTGATGTTATTGTTGCAGATATGACAGGGCGTAATCCAAATGTATTTTATGAGGTTGGATATGCCCATGCTCTGGGAAAAGTTGTTTTATTGCTTACACAAAATGTTGATGATATCCCTTTTGACCTAAAACATAGACCACATATTGTTTATGCAGGAAAAATTGAAACATTGCGTGAAAAATTGACAGAAAGGCTTATTTGGGCAATTAAAGAAACTAGTAGGAAGGGAAAACAAAATTTATTAGAAAGGTTTTTAATATCCCTATCAGGAGTTGAAATTCCGCTAGCTAATTCATCCGATAAAATACCTATTTTAGAACAAGTTAAATTGCACCGTATGCAAGATAATTTTTATTTATCTCTAAAATTTAGTATACGTAATCGTTCACCAGAAACGGTTACTATTTCACATGTTTATCTTATTACACCCACAGAATATGAAGCAGTGAACCTTTTTACAATCGAACCTATCGTGATGGATTATATTGATTCTCTAGATGGGTTATCTAAACAATGTAGATTAAGGGCAAAACAGTTTCATTTGGCACCTGAAGCAGTAGATTTAATTGAAGCAAAAATAGGTCCTCTTAGAGAAAGAGAATTCGAGGAATTATTTAAACTTAGAATTCATACTTTGAATGATTTTTACGATTATCCATTCAAAATCCATCAGATGCCCCGGATTTGAGTGAAGCGAAATCCGGGATAGTGACTGCATATCTTAAATGGCTTTGTTTTAAAAATCGCAAAATATCCCGACTTTTTACACAAAGCCACCTGACCGAAAAAGACTTGAATCAAACTGTCATCGAAATAGGTAATGGTAAAGATCGCGATCACTGGTAAAGGCGGTGTCGGCAAAACCACGGTAGCCGGCACTCTGGCAAGAATGCTTGCACAGGATGGTTATGATGTCCTTGCGATCGATGCGGATGCAGATATGAATCTCGCGTCTGCCCTTGGTATAGAACATCCTCCCCGCCCGCTTACTGATTATAAGGAACTTATCCAGGAGCGTGCAGGAGTTGAGTCTGGTATTTTCAAGATCAACCCAAAGGTTGATGATATTGTTGAGAACTTCGGGGTCGTTGGACCCGATGGCGTTAAGATGCTGGTCATGGGTACCATTGAACGGGGCGGCAGTGGTTGCATGTGCCCTGCATCAGCGTTTTTGCGTGCGTTCCTGCGCCACGTTGTTTTAAAAGATTCCAGTGCGGTGATACTCGATATGGAGGCAGGGATCGAGCACCTGGGTCGCGGGACCACACGGGGTATCGACCTTATGATAATTGTGGTGGAACCCGGCATGCGCTCCATCGAAACCGCAGCCCGGATAAAGAAATTATCTGGGGAGATAGGGATCAAATATCTGGCTGCCGTGGTCAATAAAGGAACATCCGCGCAGGTGGGGCAATATCTTGAAGATTTGGGTATTCCCCTGCTCGGCGAAATTCCCTATGATGCGGAACTTGTACGCGCCGACCTTGAAGGTATAGCTCCCATAGATACCGGCGGGGATACGGTAGCTGCTATGAAAGTTATCAGGGATCGGATGCTTGATATGATCAGCGCAGAAATTTAGATGATGTTTTAAAGAGCGGTTCACTCTAAGATCAATAGAGGTATAAATTTGGCATTAAGATCAATAAATCCCTATACCAACGAAGTTGAAAAAAGCTTTGAAGAACTGACGGAAAAAGAGATCAAAACAAAGATCGACAGGGCACAGGAAGCTTTTGGAAGCTGGAAAAACACATTAATTGAAGAACGTGCAGAATTGATGATGAAGGCATCAGGGATATTAGCTGATGAAAAAGAAAAATTTGCTGAGATCATTACACGGGAAATGGGAAGATTATACAGGGAGAGTCTTCCTGAGGTCGAGCCGCTTTCAACATCAATTTTTGAATATTATGCAAAAAATGCAGAGAAATTATTACAACCGGAAATACTGGAAGATTATACAAATGGGGAAGCACTTGTCGAGAAATTACCTTTAGGAATTATCTTTGCTATTGAACCCTGGAATTATCCGTTCTACCAGATATTTCGTATAGCTGTGCCTGTAATTATGGCAGGGAACGTGTTCATGTTAAAACATGCATCCAATGTTCCGCAGGCGTCTGAGGCAGCAGAAGGCCTGTTCAAGAGAGCTGGTTTTCCGGAAGGTGTATTTACAAACCTGCATATCGGAGCTGACAGAACAGGTATTGTAATAGGGGATAAAAGGATACGGGCGGTATCCTTAACCGGAAGTGAAAGTGCAGGCATGTCGGTTTCTTCTCAGGCGGGGAAGAACCTGAAAAAATCGGTTCTGGAACTGGGTGGAAATGATCCGTTCATTATTCTGGATGATGCTGATTTTGACCATGCCTTTGAACGGGCTTTCTATTCGAAAATGCATAACAGTGGACAAACCTGCGTTGCCCCTAAGCGCTTCATTGTAACAGGAAAGCATTATGATGAATTTATCGATAGAATGAAAACCAGAATGGAGTCATTGAGACCGGGGGACCCTATGGTCAAGGACACAGGGTATGGTCCTCTGGTAAGCATAACGGAAAGGGACAAACTGTTAGCTGATATAAAAAAGGCGGTGGAACAGGGGGCAACATTGGTCACGGGAGGAGATATAGAGGATCTGCCGGGAGCATGGTTAAAACCGACCATCCTGACAGACGTAACCCCGGAAAACCATGTGTTCGATAAAGAACTGTTTGGTCCTGTAGCTGTTGTTTATAAGGCAAGGGATGAGGACGAGGCAATTGAAATTGCCAATAATTCCAGTTTTGGCTTGGGTTCTTCAATATTCAGCCAGGATATTGAAAAAGCGGAAAAACTGGCTAAAAGACTTGAAACCGGAATGACTTTTATAAATATTCAATCAATTTCAAGGGCAGAGTTACCATTTGGCGGTGTAAAAAATTCCGGATACGGGAGAGAGTTAGGTTACAACGGACTTGATGAATACGTGAATAAGAAATTAATTGTTAAAGTGACAAAATAGCTGTTAAAGTAACAAAAGCCGTAAAAATCATCTCAGTATCCTGATCAGCCTCATATATCCTTACTCGGATATTTCCTGACATTAACACGGCATAAGACGATGTTTAATGCAAGTGTTCAAGACTATGATGATAATGCACAGGTGGCATCAGTGAATTAAATGCCCTGGAAACAACCTCGCTCAATGCCGGATGTATGGTCATGCCATTTCTGATGGGACCTGCACTCTGATCCGAAGTGTACATAAGAGGTATGATCTCATGGACGAGGATTGATGCACTCGGGCCAATTATGTGTGCTCCAAGGATCCTGTCAGTATCCATTTCCACAATGACCTTTACAAAATAATCCTTAACTTCCATGGCATGACCTTTGGCAGTTTCTTCATATCTTTTGAAACCTATGAGTAAATTATCTTCCCCATATTTTTCAATGGCTTCCTTTTCCCTCAATCCCACGCTGGCTATTTCGGGGTATGAAAAGACTGCATGCGGTACTGCATGGTAGTCAACCTTTATGTTTTTCTTCAAAACTGCATTATAATAAACGACAGTTGATTCATAATTTGCCACATGCTTGAAAAGATGCTTTCCGGTTGCATCCCCCAATGCCCATATGTTTGGCTGTGAAGTTTCAAGATACTCGTTTACAACGATCCACCCTCGGCTGTCAGTTTCTATTCCCCCATTTTCAGGATGCAATATGTCTGTATTTGGCCCCCTTCCTGTGGCAACAAGAATTTCCTCCGCATCCACAACGATCTCTTTACCGCTACTCCTGTCCTTTGCAGTTACCTTTTTCTTTCCCCCATCACCCAATTCCACTTCAATGACTTCATGATCGGTGATTAAATCCATGTGTTCTGACATTACTTTCTTTGCCAGTTCTGAAACCTCCGGCTCCTCCTCAGGAATGAACTGGGGATTCCTTCCGATGATCGTTACTTTGCTTCCCATTGCAGAAAAAAAATGTCCGTATTCTGCTGCTATGTACCCCCCACCTATGATGGCAAGACTTTCCGGAAGTTCTGTCATCTTAAGTATCGTATCGCTTGTGAGATAGTCCACATCGCCCAATCCCTTCACAGGTGGCACCGTGATCTTCGAACCCGTGCAGAGAAGTATCATTTTTGATGTGATGGTCTCATTTCCGATCTTCAATGTATAAGGAGCAACGAATTCTGCAACTTCAGGGTAATAATCCATGTTCTCATTGTTGTAAAGCCCTTCTCGTATCAGACCGATCTCTTCTGATATGGTGTTTCTCATCCTCTCCATTATCTTCTTAAAATCGATCTTGTTTATTTTTGCATCAATGTCGAATTTCCATGCGGTCCCGATCTCCCTGATAAGTTCTGCCGGATAAAGTAATAATTTGGATGGTATGCATCCTCTTGTAAGGCATATCCCCCCGGGTTCATCCTTGTCGATAACTGCAATTTTTATATCAGGATCTGCATCTATCATCGGTCCAATTAAGTTCATAGAAGAACCTGTACCTATCAGTATCAAGTCATAATCTATCATCTAATCATACCCCACTAATTCCCACAAATATTGTTTATTTGTTTCATTTATCTTAACACTTTCCGCGTGTATTGTGATCGTTTCCACAAAACCGGTATGAATTGAAGGTCTTTAGTTATACCCTACCTGAACTTCGAATTTATGATCGGGTAAATGATAGAAACCTATATGGACAACAAGACACATGTCTTAATGGGGAAAGAATGTCTATCAGCTAATCCGGGGGCATGCAGTATATTTCATCCCTCGAAAGTTGGCAGGACCACGGAACAATTGAACAGACGTTTATTTAGGGGTTGGATATAACAATGAAATTTGGTAATGCTACTAAATTAGTGGTCTCGATTGCTATATGTCAGATGGCTGGATTAATAGGGTCAATATTTACTTCTCCTTCGATCCCGGGATGGTATGCTACTCTCCAAAAGCCATTTTTCAGTCCACCAAACTGGGTTTTTGCTCCAGTCTGGATCCTCTTGTTCACCCTGATGGGTATATCCTTATATTTGGTCTGGATAGAGGGAATAAGTGACCGGAAAGTTCGATCTGGCATATTGATCTTCTCTTTTCAGCTTATATTGAACATTGTCTGGTCATTCCTGTTTTTCGCCCTTCAAAGTCCTTTTTATGCTTTTCTGGAGATTATAGTTCTATGGTTTGCCATATTGCTTACGATCTATCAGTTTAACAAAATTAATAGAAATGCATCGTATTTGCTTGTGCCATATCTGTTCTGGGTGTCATTTGCAGCAATCCTAAATTTCAGTATTTGGAGGCTGAATTTATAAATTTGCAATTTGCAGGGGAACCAACACTTGATGATGAAGGGAACGTTTATTTTGTGCACCATTTCTACAAAGATGGTCAAATGATATAAGATGATATTTATATTGCCTACCAAAAATAATAAAGGATTTAAATTATGATGGGTGGGAAAGCAGAATTAGAGGGAAAATAGAGGCTACAAGAGGGTTAACCAAGTTTGAGGATTTAGATGAATGAAACATATCACCCTATATCCTCTGGTGTTTCCTTAAAACGGCACCCTTCTCCATCTTCGTATCCATTACATTGTCCAGTTAAGCGAATATGACCTTCTTCTGTCATTTTATCTAAAGTGCACCATCCATTTTGTGAGTAAACGCACTTCCATTCACCTTTTAATGATCTTAATAATTCTTCATTCATTTTAATTCCTCACGTATACTATAATATTGTCTATTTGTTATATGCCTATACGCAAATAACTTTTTTGACAGTTTTCAAACTACACTCCACAGTCAAACATTATTTATATTTTTTACACTCCTTAACATATCAGAACCAATTGACCATTATATTTAAATATTATAACTAAGAAGAAGGTTACCTGTTGGTGAGTTGTAATGAAGTATGTAATTGCAATAATAAGGCCCGAAAGGCTTGAAGAAGTCAAACATGAACTTCAGAAAGTTGAAGTGAACCGATTGACAGTATCGTCTGCTTCTGGTTACGGTGAACAAAAGGGACACCTGGAAGTATACAGGTCACTGGAACTCGAAGTAAATCTCCTCGAAAAGCTCAGGCTTGATATCGCAGTAAATGATGATTTCCTTCAACCAACCATCGAAGCAATAAAGCGGGGAGCAAAGACCAACACCGGCTGTATCGGGGATGGCAAGATATTTGTTCTGCCACTTGAAGACGTCATAAGGATCCGCACAGGTGAAACCGGGTCAGATGCAATTTAGGATGTGATGAAAAATGGCAATTGAAGCAGCAGATACTGCATGGGTCTTGATCTCATCGGCACTGGTACTACTCATGCTTCCGGGACTTGCATTGTTCTATGGAGGCATGGTCAGGCGTAAGAACGTTCTGAGTAGCATGATGCACTCCTTTGTTGCAATGGGCATCATTGCTGTTGAATGGGTAATAATTGGTTACTCGCTTGCTTTTGGGACCGGGAACTGGTTTATAGGTGGCCTTGAACACGTATTCCTGCGGGGAGTAGATCTCTACTCGGTATCAGGCACCATTCCGACATATGCATTTATTGCATTCCAGGGAATGTTTGCAGTAATAACACCTGCCCTAATCTCCGGAGCTGTTGTTGGACGTATTAAGTTCAAATCCTACATCGCATTCATTACACTCTGGAGCCTGATCGTCTATGCACCGGTCTGTCACTGGGTTTGGGGCGGCGGTTTTCTCACCGGTGAAGCACTTGACTTCGCAGGTGGTACGGTTGTTCATATAACATCAGGGATCTCTGCTCTTACAATTCTGATCTTCCTTGGCAGAAGGAAGGGGTATGGCACTGATTCAATAAGGCCGCACAATATTACTCTCACTCTTCTCGGTACAGGGCTTCTCTGGTTCGGATGGTTTGGGTTCAATGCCGGATCGGCCCTTGCTGCAGACGAGATCGCAGCACTTGCGTTCATGACAACATTCGTTGCACCCGCAGCCGCAGGACTTGCATGGATGGCAATAGAATGGTTCCGTACAGGAAAACCAACTGCCCTTGGGTTTGCAACCGGTATCTTAGCAGGACTTGTTGGAATCACCCCTGCTGCGGGTTTTGTCACTCCGATGGCAGCAATTATAATTGGTGCTGCCGCAGGATCGATCTGTTATGGGGCTGTGGTGCTCAAAGGTAAGCTGGGGTATGATGACTCACTTGATGTTTTCGGAGTTCATGGTGTTGGCGGGATAACAGGTGCCCTTTTAACAGGGGTATTTGCAAGTGTTGGAGGCACAGGCCTCCTTCTTGGAAATTCACACCAGTTACTGATCCAGTTTGAAGGAGTTGCCATCACGATCCTCTATGCAATCGCTTGTACAATCATAATCGGGTTTGTGATCGATAAGACGATGGGAGTCAAGATCGATGAAAATGCGGAAAACATTGGACTTGACAGGACACAGCATGGTGAGGCAGCATATAACATTTAAGTGTAGATAATCCTCCATCTACACTTTTCAATTTTTAAGGAATAAAGAGTTAGTGAGGTATAACATGCCAATCAAAGAAATTTTAGGCAAACATTCTGATGAACATTAATTATGCCATTTTCCCACATGGGAGAAAAGAATTTTCAGATCATCCAGAAGCCATTGAGTACGCTACAGTTCTTGGGAAATTCATATACGTGATCACATAGCAGATCCAAACATTGAATCTGATGATGGGAATAACCGCCATCTGCATGTATCTGTGTTTATCTGCGGCTATGGTTCAAAATTCATTGAAGATCAGGATTTCTAAGGGCCGTTTTTTCTTTTTCTCAAAGTACACGCCTGTTAAAATTACATTTGATTAGTTACTATTACAACATGGTAATAATCGTATTAACCAGGATCAACATTTATACGATTCCACTATATTCAACATTAGTAGCCACATTTTTTTAAGTTTATTATATAATCTTGTTTTTCCTTAAATGTATATGGGAATATTTGAGAATTCTCGTTCCTTTTCCATATCCATTCATAAACTATGGTTCAGGGAACAAACAGGAGTGAGGTACGACATGTCAAACAAACAAATTTTTGATAAGCTAAGAGATGCAATTGTCAATCAGGATATTGATGGTTGTGTAGATGCTACAAAAAAAGCTCTTGCAGCTGGCATCGCCCCCTTTGATGTAATCAATGATGGTCTTTCGGTGGGAATGAAGATAATCGGTGACAAATTTGAAGCTGCAGAGATATACCTTCCGCAGATAATGATGTCTGCGAAAGCAATGAATGCTGCCATGGAAATTCTTTCTCCTTTGCTGGCAGCAGACAAGACCGTAAAGGGAATTGGCCTGGCAATCACCTATGTCCAGGAAGGGGATATCCACGACATCGGTCACCGTCTTGTTACAACCATGCTGGGTGCCAACGGATTTGAGATAATCGATCTCGGAGTGGATGTATCAAACGAAACGATCATCGAAGAGGTAGTCAAGAACAAAGGCAAAAAAATGCTTCTTGTAGGATCGGCACTCATGACGACATCCATGCTCGGTCAGAGAGATACAATTAAACTGCTTGAGGAAGAAGGCCTCAGGAAATCCGTGAAGATCATGCTGGGTGGAGCACCGGTCTCAGATGCATGGATCAAAGAGATCGGAGCCGACGGAACAGCTGAGAACGCTGCCGATGCAGCCCGTGTTGCTCTTAAGATTATGAAATGAGAGGTGATTAACGATGACATTTAAGAGATCAATAGATTGCTACGAATTCTATGACCGTGCAAAAACAGGTGCGAAGATCACACAGGACGACTGGGACCTTATGACCATACCCACCAAGGCACTGGAACTCAAGAAGAAGTATAAACTTGATTTTAAGAACGAGTTTATACCAACCGATATGGACATGATGGAAAATCTGTTCAAAGCTGGTTTTGATATGCTCCTTGAGTGCGGTATCTTCTGTACTGATACCCACAGGATCGTCAAATATACAGAAGACGAGATATGGGATGCTATCAACAACGTGCAGAAAGAGTTTGTACTGGGTACGGGAAGAGATGCTGTACCCGTCAGGAAAAGAAGTGTTGGGGATAAGAGAAAGCCGATCATCCAGGGCGGTCCTACGGGTTCTCCGATCTCTGAAGAAGTGTTCATGCCGGTTCACATGAGCTATGCACTGGAGAAAGAAGTTGACACGATCGTCAACGGCGTAATGATGACAGTTCGCGGAAAACCAACAATCCCCAGAAGTCCCTACGAGGTACTGGCAGCCAAGACCGAGGGCAGATTGATCAAGCAGGCGTGTGCAATGGCCGGAAGGCCTGGCATGGGCATATAGGGGCCTGAGACTTCCCTGTCCGCTCAGGGAAATATATCTGCTGACTGTTCCGGTGGAATGGCCTGCAGTGACAGTCATGAGGTGTCACAGCTCAATGAGCTTAAGATCGACCTTGACGCTATCAGTGTAATCGCACACTATAACGCCAACAGTGACATCATCATGGATGAACAGATGCCTATTTTTGGTGGTTATGCCGGTGGCATAGAGGAAACCACTATTGTTAATGTTGCAACCCATATCAATGCATTTGTAATGAGCAATGCAAGCTGGCACCTTGATGGTCCGGTGCACATTCGCTGGGGATCGACCAATACCAGGGAAACGCTGATGATCGCAGGATGGGCCTGTGCAACGATCACAGAGTTCACTGATATGCTCTCCGGCAACCAGTATTACCCATGTGCAGGACCGTGTACCGAGATGTGCCTGCTTGAAGCTTCAGCCCAGTCGATAACAGATACTGCGTCCGGACGCGAGATACTTTCGGGTGTTGCATCCGCAAAGGGTGTGGTGCAGGACAAGACGACTGGTATGGAAGCAAGGATGATGGGAGAGGCTGCAAGGGCAACCGCAGGTATGGAGATCAATGAGGTCAATAAGATACTGGATAACCTTGTGAAACTCTATGAGAAAGATTATGCAAAGGCACCAAAGGGAAAGACGTTCCAGGAATGTTATGATGTCATGACAGTGACACCAACTGATGAACATATGAAGGTATACGAAGGTGCACGCAAAAAGCTCGAAAAGCTGGGACTGGTATTCT
>JAFGQV010000047.1 GCA_016935475.1 Methanosarcinaceae archaeon | reverse complement strand
TTGTCCTGTCGTAGCCATTCACGGTGACTATGACCCCCATCCAGCAACAGGAATTGAAGAACCATTATCACGTATTGTTAAAGATTTCAGATTCATTCTTTTAAAAAACTGTGGACATTACCCTTGGATGGAGCGAGATGCAAAAAATAAATTTTATAAAATTATTCTTGAAGAACTACAATGAACTTTGGAATCTGCATCCTCATATCATCATGTATCTGAAAAAACGAGATATTATCTCTCCCTAGTGTTCTCTTGTTTTTGTATGGAAGAATTTTTTATATTTATATCAAGAAATGGACCCGGTGAATACAATTATTCTTATGTATATTTAAAACAATTTTTATATGCTTGCCTATTTAGGAAAATATTTATAACATTCATACAATATCTTTTTGAAACTGGGATGCAGATGCAGCGCAACCGAATCATGATTACTAGTAGACTTTATGTTATATTCCTCCTTATATTTTTATTATTTTTACCATTTACACAAGGTATCTGTAATACAGAACTTCCCTCTGTGTGTTCCGGACCGGTTATCCTGGATAAATCCGTGGCACCTACGAAGGTTCACCCTGGTGATGTGATAACGGTTTCCGTTATTGTAAGCGATAGTGAGGGCATTGTTCATGTTCAGGGGAATTTTCCTTACGAACAGGGGTTTGATTTTGTTAACCTTTCTTTAGCTTCAGGATCTCCATATCATGGTGTATGGGTCGGAACATGGATTGTTCATGATACAGTATATAAAGAATATTGGACAACAATCACAGCGTATTCAAAATCAGGTTTATTTTCGTCAGCAAACGTGAGTTGGTGGGATCCTCCTGAACCTTGGTGGAATACAAGTTTTAGATACCGCAGGCAAATAAATTTCACAGAACCACAGGGTTTATCGCGCATAAACACCCATGTTTTGTTTTCTGTTGACCTTCAACAGAATCGATTGATGGATGAAAATGGTTCTGCTTTAGTGTGTAATGATGTTCAAATCCCCTTTGATGGCTATGCGACAGCAACGGAGAACGGATGGGTGACAACACTAGAAGGGCTTGCAGAAATCAGCATTTCGTCTGGTGAAACTAAAACATGTTACCTCTATTATGATCCTGTCTGTTCAACCATGGAGATACCACCTTCTTCGAATGGATGGAGTTATGTGGGAGCAAATGGATATCCTGGACAGAATTATGTCGATTTGGCACCGGGTGACGTCGATTGCAGTGGCGAAGACACAGACGGTGAATTCTTAGATATCTGCGGAGCCGCAGATAATATTAAATTAAACGAATGGTGTTACTTTAAATCACCACGGACAGGGAATGTCTATTTTAAAACCGGGAGCGATGACGGCTCAGGGTTATGGTTAAATGATGTGCTCATTGTAAGTGATAATAACGGTGGTCATGGTGTCCAATGGAGGGATTCACCCGCACAAAGCCTGATAGATGGGCAGTATTACGCTGTTGAAATCGACTGGGCAGAAAACACGGGAGGCCAAGCGATATATAACAGATATGATACCTCACCAGGTGACAACAGTAATGGGAAAGTCATTAACACAGAAGCATATCATTTTTATGGTGATGAGTGGAAAATCGGTACAACCATAAACACCTTGGAAGAGGTCGCCTTACCATCTCAGCCGATACTCAGCCAACCTTTACACATGATATCGATACACGATACAACCCCGTCCTTCCAATGGGCCGTTGGAGAGAACACTGAAAAGGTTACTCTCTTAATTGATAGCGAAATCGATCTTTCTGATGGTGATGAATGGATAAACGTCTCCCTTGATTACACTATTGAGAACTATACCATCCCTGGAGGAAATGCCTTAATCGAGGGCAAATGGTATTGGCAGGTCATCGCGAACAATACGCATCAAAAGAATTTCTCAGAAAAACGCGAATTCATCGTTGATATCACACCCCCATTGCCGGTCAATCTCAGCATGCCACTGGATGATGCGAAGACCAGTAATAACCAGGTAACATTCCAGTGGAATGCAACAAGCGATGATACGACGAATACATCCCTTGTGTCAGACATCGCATGCTATCAACTCCAGGTTGACGATACTGGTGACTTTTCAAGTCCACTGATAAATCAAAACACGACCGACAACCAAACCCTCAGTATCACAACACAAATAGCAGGTCGTCTCTTTTGGCGTGTTCGTGCATGGGATACTGCAGGAAACGCCGGGGCTTTTTCAGAAATACGCTACCTGACAATCTTTAGCTGTTCCATAACAACCAGCATGGATTCACTTCAAATACTCCGAGGAACTACTGCAAGTACGTCTCTTGCAATAAACAAAATTTTTGGTGATCCTGAAACTGTGAATCTATCGTATGATTGGCAAGGATTGGAGCCCAATGGGGTAATCGTAGAAATGACTGTTACAAGCGGTATAACCAATTTTTCAACAATTTTAAGTCTTACAACAGGCGGAGACGCAGATACGGGAGACTTTATTTGTCGGATTCATGCTCTGAGTACCTCAGGCATCAGTACGAGCATTGACATTTCCGTAAAGATAATCGGCATGAGCTATCTTGTCTTGATGAATCCGTCTTCCATTTCTCTCATGAGAAGTGACAGTGCTACATCGACGGTATCTGTAATATTTATGATGGGAGCAAAAGATGATGTGTCCCTCAGCGGAGGATGGGTGGCGGATGTACCCACTGATGTCGATGTTTCGATTATTCCATCAAGTGGAACCCCCAGCTATGACGCTACTGTTACTTTTACCACGGGAGACAATGCAGATGCAGGGATGTATACCTATAGAGTGACAAGTGGAGGTGGGGGTCTTACTCAATGGGCTGATATAGCTGTAGAGATTTCAAAAGCGATTACCCTTACCGTAAGCACAGATAAACAAACCTATGAAAAAGGGCAGATCATACAGTTCTCAGGGACCGCGAAAGATCCAGAGGGCACGTTCATTAGTACTGGGACAGCAACCATCACGATGAATACAGCACACGTTTCTTATCAAATTCTGACTGACATCAGGAATGGCGCTTACAGCACACACTATTATATCACCTTTGATAAGCCTGAGGGCATATGGAATATCTCTGTGACAGCAACAGATACCAACGGTCATGAAACAATAGCGGCGCAGACGACCTCTATTTCTGTGACAAGCCCTCTGATTTCTGAGCACTATTCTCTCACCGACCTTGGTCCTTCCGCAGGTCAGATGTTTCAGCGTGGTGATACAGTTCCTTTTTCCGTCTCGGTGATCACTGTCATGAATGAGCGAGTGACCACAGCAGAAGTACGTGGGATTCTCCCGTCTGGTGAATTTCTATCATTTTCAGAGAAATCCCCCGGGGTCTATTCAAGTAATTACCAAATTGGGTATGATTTTCCTATTGGCGAGGTAAACTTGTATATTGAGGCAAAGGAATTTGAAGATGAAAAATTAAAGGCAGGGTTTAATTACATTAATTTTAACGTATCTCCTGTAACCTTATTAATCAAATTGATAGATGTACGACCGAGCAATCTGGTTGAAGCCAATGAAATGATTTCCCTAAAAATTCAGGTATTATATCCCAATGGGGTGCCAGTAGAACAAAGTGTGATTCGGACATGGGGGCCAAAGGGAACAGAATTGGAATTTAGTAAAAATAAACTAGAACCAGGGATGTATACCACAAGTTATACGCCATCTGCTAATGAACTCGGTTACTGGGAGGTGATTATTCAGGGAGAGGATGCATTTGGTAATAGCTGTGCTAGTAACGTTGTACAAATCGAGATTGTTCAAATGCGATTTGTAAGTTATCTTCTCCAGTATTGGTGGGTTAGCTTACTTGCGGGCATCTTATGTATTTCAGGATTAAGTGTCTTTATCCAACGAAAATATGGGAAGATACGACTTCGTGCTGTAGAAAAGCAATTGGTTGAATTGAACTCGTTGAAAAAAAAGAACGCCCTTTTCTATTATTCTGACTATTCGATTTCGCGAGAAACATATGAATTGTTGTCTCAGGAATATGAGACGAAAATCGCGCAACTGTCGAAAAAACAAAGAATCTTAGAGCGACGGTTTGGAGAGAAATCAAATGATAAAGGCATACGGAGTAAAATCGATGATTAAACAAAGAGCGTTCCTCATTGTTTTACTCATGTTTTCTGTGTCATTTTCTTTTATCGGAAGCTGCGATGATGCAGGGAATACTCCTCTTTCAAATCCTCTCTTGTCTGTACACACCGATAACGAGAACTATGAGAAGGGACAGAATATACGAATATTTGGAAACGTTACAAATATCTCTGAAGACACCGTTCTGAATTCAGATCTGCTCATTACATTGCATAAGGCAGACTGGATGCGTTCAATTACCATTTCTCTTCCTCAACAGGGTTCCTATGAATATCTTTATACGATTTCATATGGTGATCCAGACGGGTTGTGGAATATTACTGTTGAATTCCAAAAAGACAGTCACACAATTCGTTCATCAACAAATATTACAGTACTGCTTCCTGAGGATAAAATTCGCTATAACGTGATTTGGTTTTCACCCTCTACCGGGACCGTTTTCTACCGAGGAAGCACTATCCATATTACCGTCTTTGTCACCGAGAACGACATTGGAGTGACAAATGCTTCTACAACCTGCATATTTCCATCCTTGGAACAACTTTCTTTAACAGAAATAAAACAAGGATATTACGAAGGAGTCTATTCCATCCCATATGATAGCCCGACCGGTGTTTGGGCTTTGTCCGTTGAAAGCAAAACCGGCAATGGCTCATTTTTCTATGCTGGAGGAAGCACGATAGTAGTTCAGATACTACCGGTCTCACTCTCCATTCAGGTTGTTGGGGCGCCTTCTGATGGTTTTCTCCTTGGAGCGCCTATCGAACTACGTGTTTCTGTTCAATACACGGATGGACAAGTTATCGAAGACGCAGAGGTAACCACCAATATCTCCAATGAAATCCACCACTTACAAAACAGAGGCGGGGGAATGTATTCTATAAATTGCACAGACAGTATACATACTGAGGGGAGCCAGCGAATTAATTTTTTTGCTTCTGACCAATTTGGGAATAGTGGATCAACACCGTATATTCTTTCTTTGACTAAACCAACGATGTCAGAATTTCCCTTCATTCAGGTCATCAGTGTACTTGGTGTCTTTTCAATTATGGTGCTATTGCTTTACTTTATCAAACAACGACATTCTCTTCTTCATAAAAAGAATATTCTAACTGAAATCGAGGAACTGGAACATCTTAGAAATGAAGCTGCTATAAATTATTATACGAAAGGAACAATAACAAGACAAACCTATGATCTTCTCCAAAAAGAACATGCACAACGTCTCGCAGAATTAAAAAAAGATACGCTCACAAAAAAAGAAAACAGAGGAAAAATCTTTTTTACAAAAAGGAAGAATGGTAGAGGATTATAATGTCCGATG
>JAFGQV010000046.1 GCA_016935475.1 Methanosarcinaceae archaeon | reverse complement strand
CCAGTACATTCATCTGCATTTACTACTGCTACCATTTACTTTACTCTCCTTTATATCATTTTTATTCGATACATCGTTACTGAATTCGATATTGTATCGAAGACATTACAACATACCATTAAGCAAATTAGATAAAAACCTATCGCTTTTTTATGTGCAGGATGATTATCAAACATGACTTTTTACACTTTATTATCCGTCAATCCAGGTACGTTTTGAAAACAGAAATGTAAATATATTGACTTAATTTAGAATTGTTTTTATACCCACCTGATAATTGCAACTCGATGAGTAAAATTTTACCAAGGAGGTTCAAAAATAATGATAATGCCATCGCACCAATCATAGGAGCGTTGCTCATCACACTTCTGACGATTGTTCTTGCCAGTTTGACTGCGGTTACATTATATGATAGTAATGCAGTCCAGAGCCTCAGGAATGCATTTGGAGGGACCCCTACAGCCGTGATAGAGATCGAGAATGTTGAAGGAAGTTTACATGTGACCCCATTTGATAAAACTTACATCAGGTTGGTTCACAAAAGTGGAGATTCACTCATATTGAACTCTACTTCGATTGTACTTTATGGGGAAGGAGGTGCATTTGTAGGGTTTTTTGGTGAACCCGGCAGTCATACGGAAAAGGGTAATCTGGTAGTCAAATATGTTGACATCGGTTATGCTGATAAAAATATAATTTTTACACAAAATAATCCCTTGTTAGATGACAATCTGTGGTCAACTGGTGAGCAAATTATTCTATGGGGACGAGATAGTAGCACCGGCAATGGTTCTTCAAGTGTCCTGGCAACTATAAACGGAATAACCAGCACTTATAACAACTACGGCTTCAAAGCAGATACCATAGTAACGGTCAAGGTTTTCGACGAAAAATCCGACTGCATCATAGCGGAAGATACGGCATTTGTCCACCTCGCCGAATAAGACCCATCAAAATCGTTTAAGTAGGCTTACATCATAGGTAGTGCGATGAGTCAAAAAAACGGCTACTTCCGGTATTTTAAAAAAGAGACGTGTTATCCAAACCAGAAAGATGCCATGGACCAGATCCATTCCGCACTTCTTAAAAGGGAGATCGTGCTGTTCGAGGGGGCATGCGGGACAGGCAAAACGTTAAGCGCACTTGCGCCTTCTTTGCATGTGGGGAAGCAGCTAAACAAGACCATCATAATCGCCACAAATGTCCACCAGCAGATGGTCCAGTTCATACAGGAAGCCCGTGACATCAAAAAGACCAATGACATCAAAGTGGCAGTCGTCAAGGGCAAGACCAAAATGTGCCCACATGAAACCGATTATGAGGAATGTGCGGTCAAGCGGGAAAGTACGTTCGAGCTCATGGAGATCGAGCGTGACATCCACTTAAAAAAGCAGGAACTCAAGTCTGCTAATGAAAATTATAAAATATCTCCGGATCCGGCGCTGATCGCGCTTCGGGATGAACTGGCAAAGGAACTTGACGCAGCCAATGAGAAAGTGCGTAATCTAAGGAACCATTCCTGCGATGATCTCTACGAAGTGCTCCGTTCTGACAGTGAATCATTTCGGGCATGGCTGTTTACGGATGTACGGTCACCTGAAGAGGTCAACGATTTTGCTTTTGGTCAGGGAATGTGCGGCTATGAGTTACTAAAACGTGAACTGAAACACGCGGACCTTGTGATATGCAATTACCATCACATCCTTAACGCCGACATTTTCTCAACACTGCTTGGCTGGCTCGACAAGGAGCCAGAGGACGTGATAGTGATACTTGACGAGGCGCATAATATCGAATCTGCTGCCCGTTCGCATTCTTCCATCACAATAACCGAACATACCATTGAAAAGGCAATTGCAGAAATCGAAGCGAACAGTGACCAGATGCCAGACGGTGGTGTGCATAATCTTTTCAGGATACTTCATAACGTCATAAAGGATACGTATGACTCGCGATTCAAATTCGGGGAGCGTGGGCGTGTTGGAAGACGATGGTACGATATGCGTATCAGTGACCCGTATGAAAGGAACGACATCATCCACGCCAGGTTCCTGCGGCAGGTTAAGGAAGCAGGTTTCGGGGACGAGGAGAAGATCCAGAAACTTCTGACCAATGCCAGCGAATTTGGTGCGAAACTGGATGATGTGTACCGGGACCAGTATAAAAAAGGACTTAGCAAGATTTTGAAACGATCGCATATCCGTTATACGGCTGATTTTCTTTCATCCTATCTCGTACTTTCCAGTGACCTGCGGTACTATCCAATATTGAATGTCAGGCGCGACCAGAAAGACGAGATATATGGCCGGATTGAACTGTTTACCTGTATCCCGAAAAATGTCACTGAACCGTTGTTTGATTCGGTGTTCTCAGCTATCCTTATGTCAGCGACCCTGCGCCCGTTCGAGATGATCAAGACCACACTCGGGATCACACGGGATACATGCGAGATCGCCTACGGTACATCGTTCCCGTATGATAAACGCCTGACAATTGCAGTATCCATCTCTCCGCTATTTGCAAAGAACCGTGATGACCCCCAGACAGTGGAGACGATCGAGCAGGTGTTACTTGATTCCATCAAAGAGAGCACCGGGAATGTGATCATATTTTTCCCGAGTTCCTTTGAAGCCAGACGGTACTTCAGTAAACTTGAACCAAAGGTGGATGTGCCCGTATTTCTGGATGAGGTAGGGGTATCCTCACAGGATGTCAGGGAAGATTTCTTCAGGATCGGTGAAAAGGACAGCAAGGCTGTGCTGATCTCTTATATCTGGGGAACATTGAGCGAAGGCGTGGATTACCGTGATGGACGGGGGCGTACCGTCATAATCGTGGGTGTCGGGTACCCTGCTCTCAATGACCGCATGAATGCTGTGGAATCCGCTTATGACCATGTGTTCGGATACGGTTCCGGCTGGGAATATGCAGTTCAGGTCCCAAGCATCCGCAAGATCAGGCAGGCAATGGGAAGGGTGGTACGCTCGCCAGCCGATTTCGGGGCACGTATTCTTCTTGATGGCCGGTTTTTAAACAATTCACCCGAACTTTTCGGGAAATTCTCTGTTTTCAATTCGTTCCCTGAGGACGAGCGAAAAGAGATCGTTGATGTTGAGCCTGAAAAGGTGAAATATTCGCTTATGAATTTCTTCATGGAGAATACTAATTAGCGAAGAATATCAAAGGTCGATAAAAAAAACCCTGCACATGCAAAAGATCAACTCAAAATGATCACATCAGCAATTCCATATATGATCTTCTGATAGATTCATCTTCCCTGATACCCAGTTTTGCTAAAAACCCGAACAAACGCGCCCTGTGATGATCTACATCCGAATCCGCAACTATCTCGACCTCGATAAACTCACCAAGCCCGTCCACCGAGTCAAGGTCTATTGTAAGATCATCGAACTCAAAAACCTCGCGGGTCTTTTTGACCACAGCGGTCTCTACGAATCCAAGTTCAAGCAGGATACTGCGTGCATTCTCGCCATCAACCGGCGTTTCGAACTCATTACGTGTCTTTGAAACGCTGTCAAGTTTCTTTCCTTTATAGGTGAGAACTGCTTCCCCATTACGCAAACGTATCCTGAGTGCCTCGTCAGTTTTAGCAAAATCCCGATGCGGGGCATTGTAATAGGTATCATGATGTTTTTCGATACCTATTGCCTGCGCGCCCATCCCTTCAAGCAGTTTTTTTATCTTCCGGTGATCAGCGCGCGCTTTAACCTCAACTTCGATCATTTCAGACCGGCACAAACTTCGTGCCGTAGTGGATGATATCCCTTTCGGCGCTCTGCCCTATCCTTCTGAAAACCGGTCTGACCTTCATCCCTATATACGCCTCTTCAGGCTTACACACTATCTGGCTGGTGAGCCGTGGACCCTCGTCAAGTTTGACGATCGCAAGGACAAACGGTGTCTGATGCACAAATCCTTCTGCTGCCGTGCGAATGACAGTATACGTAACAACCTCTCCTGCACCATTGAACTTGTAGGGTTCAATTTTCCCATCCCGCCTGCATGTGGGACACATGTTCCGCGGAGGATAGAAATATTCACCGCATTCGTTGCAATGCGTACCTACAAGATTATACCTGTGAACCTGTTTTCTCCAGTACCTTGCTACTGTCATCTATATCACCTG
>JAFGQV010000045.1 GCA_016935475.1 Methanosarcinaceae archaeon | reverse complement strand
TGTTTTCACTCACCTTTGATTGGAGTATAAGAAATCTCACTTAATAAATATAACCTGTGCTACACTTAGATCGCAAATCAATAACCCGTTTACAGAATACAAAATTTATAATGTCAAAATTTATGTTAGTTCAATAACTTTCTAAAAAAGTAAGGCAAAAAACGCTATCAATACCCACAAATAAAAAATAAAATGAAATGAAGATGCCCACTTCAGTTTGGGGTTTGAGCAGTTCAACCCCTTCCGTTTCGTACTCGATTCTTCAAAATATAATTAGTCGGCAAGCAATACAATATTGTCATAAATAACCGACAATTTGACCACAATCATCCTCCGCCAGACTCAAAGCCTATTTATTATTTACCTGTTTTATCTATCTCTATCTAAATCATATTCAAACGCAATCATGGAGACTCACAGATCATGGCAATCCACCCAATAGAATACCGTTACGGTACAGACGAGATGAAATACGTATGGAGCGAAGCGAACCGCCTTGATAAGCTCATGAAGACCGAAGCAGCCCTTGCGATGGCAGAAGCCGACATCGGGATGATACCTAAAGAAGCGGCAGAGAAAATTTCAAAGGGCATCGGGTCTGTAAAGCTTGAGCGGATGAAGGAGATCGAGGACGAGATACACCATGACATGATGGCTGTAGTGCTCGCCATCTCAGAGCAGTGTGAAGGGAACGCTGCCAAGTGGGTGCACTTCGGTGCAACCTCCAATGACATACTGGACACCGCAACAGGTCTGCAGCTCAAGGACGCCATCGTGATCCTTGAGAAAAAGATGGAGCGTCTTCTGGATGCACTTCTTAACAAGGCATCCGAACACAAGAATACCGTATGTGCGGGACGCACCCACGGGCAGATCGGTGTTCCAACAACCTACGGGCTGAGGTTCGCCATCTGGGCATCCGAGGTCGCACGCCATATCGAGCGGCTTGAGCAGCTCAAACCCCGCGTCCTTGTGGGTCAGATGACCGGTGCCGTAGGCACGCAGGCAGCATTTGGCAAAGACGGCATCGAGATCCAGAAGCGCACAATGGAGTATCTCGGGCTGGGTGCAGTTGACGTTTCGAACCAGATCATCCAGCGCGACCGCCATGCCGAGTTTGTCATGTGGATGGCAAACACCGTAACCACCCTGGACAAGATCGCTGTGGAGTTCCGAACCCTGCAAAGAAGCGAGATCGCAGAGGTGGAGGAAAGCTTCGGCAAGAAACAGGTGGGTTCGTCCACCATGCCCCACAAACGCAATCCCATCAAGTCAGAGCAGATATGCGGACTTTCCAGGATCGTGCGTGCCATGGTCGAGCCTGAACTCATGAACAACACCCTGTGGGACGAACGCGACCTTACCAACTCATCCTGCGAAAGGGTAGTGTTCCCAGAAGCCTGCGTTCTGACAGACCATATCATAAATCTCGGCATTACTGTCATCGAGAACCTTAGGTTCTATCCTGAGAACATCCGCAGGAACCTTGATCTCCTGCACGGGCTTAACATGGGCGAGGCTGTGATGATCGAGCTTGCCAAACGCGGAGTGGGCCGTCAGGAAGCACATGAACTTGTGAGAAGCAGCGCAATGGAATCCCACGAGACCGGAAAGCACCTGAAGGATGTCCTGCTCGCTAACCCTGAAGTTGTCAAATATCTGAATGAAGAAGATGTTACCAATCTCGTTGACCCTGATAAATACATAGGGACAGCGGTGGAACAGGTCGAAGCTGTGGTGGCAAAGTTGCAGAAGAAACAGTAGATAAAATAATATCTGGGCAGGGATTACTTCAATCCACTTCAACCCAGCACGTGCTGCAGGAACTCTCCGGTATACGAGCCTTTGGTTTGAGCCACTTCCTCCGGCGTGCCCTGGGCAATGACCTTGCCGCCGTTATCGCCGCCTTCCGGTCCAAGGTCAATTATCCAGTCTGCGGTCTTGATAACATCCAGGTTGTGCTCGATGACAATGACCGTATTACCTGCATCCACCAGTCGCTGGAGCACTTTAAGCAGCTTCTTCACATCATCGAAATGAAGTCCCGTTGTGGGCTCGTCCAGTATATACACCGTCTTACCTGTAGATTTGCGGCTGAGTTCGGTGGAAAGCTTCACACGCTGGGCTTCGCCGCCCGAAAGTGTGGTGGAAGACTGCCCCAGTTTGATATATCCAAGTCCCACATCATAGAGCGTCTGTAATTTTTTCTTGATCTTCGGGATGTTCTCAAAAAACTCCAATCCTTCCTCGACGGTCATATCAAGCACATCTGCTATGGTTCTGTCCTTGTACGTCACTTCCAGTGTCTCGCGGTTGTATCTTTTTCCGTGGCAGACCTCGCAGGGTACATACACATCAGGCAGGAAATTCATCTCGATGCGAATTATTCCATCGCCTGAACACGCCTCACACCTGCCGCCACGGACGTTGAAACTGAACCTCCCGGGTTTGTATCCTCGTCCGCGGGCAAGTTGTGTCTGTGCAAAAAGCTCTCGTATGGGTGTGAATAGGTTCGTGTAGGTTGCAGGATTGGAACGCGGTGTTCTGCCAATTGGCGACTGGTCGATGGTGATCACCTTATCCACATTCGAAAGTCCGGTGATCGTCCTGTATTTGCCAGCTCTCTCACGTGCACGGTTCAGTTTCTGGGCAAGCACCTTGTTCAGGGTTTCGTTTACCAGCGTGCTCTTTCCCGAACCCGATACTCCTGTCACACATACCATTACCCCGAGTGGGAAGTCCACATCGATGTTCTTCAGGTTATTTGCACCTGCACCTTCAAGAGTAAGTATTCCTTTGTTCTTGCGCCGGGTCTCCGGAACCTTTATCCTCAGTTTTCCGTTCAGGTACTGTCCTGTAAGAGAGTCCTTGTTTGACATGATCTGTTCAGGACTGCCCTCTGCCACAATTTCACCGCCATGTATGCCGGCGCCCGGTCCCATATCTACCACGTGGTCGGCACTGAGTATCGTCTCTTCGTCATGCTCCACAACAATAACAGTGTTGCCGATATCCCTTAGGTTTTTGAGTGTATTGATCAGGCGCAGGTTATCCCTCTGGTGCAGTCCGATGGTAGGTTCATCAAGAATATACAGGACACCCATAAGACTTGAACCGATCTGGGTGGCAAGCCGGATGCGCTGCGCCTCACCTCCTGACAGTGTGGCTGCTGACCTGCTGAGCGTCAGGTAATCAAGTCCCACATCTATCAGGAATCCAAGTCTGGCCTTAATCTCTTTCAAGATGAGGCGGGCAATTGTATATTCGCGGGGACTGAGTTTTGATTCAAGTTCTTCAAAGAAATGGAGTGTATTTTCCACGGACAACTGCGTAACTTCGAATATATTAGTATCGTTGACTGTAACCGCCAGACTTGCAGGTTTCAATCGGTTGCCCTGGCATACAGGGCATAGTTTTGTGCTTATGTATTTTCTCAATCGGTCCTTTGTGCTCTCAGATTCTGTTCTGTCATATATCTTGGAAAGGCTTGCAATCACCCCGTGAAAGTGCCCGGTGTGCTTCCACATGCCTCCGTTCTTGCCAACATGTGTGAAGGGAATGCGTTCATGGGTGCCGTAAAGGATTATCTTCTTGAACTTTTGGTCAAGTTCCTCAAATGGTACATCCATGGAAAATCCATAATAGCGTGCCATCGATTCTATCGATTGCATATAATATCCGTCTCTTGTACCCCATGGTTCAATTGCACCTTCATGAAGGGTAAATGTCGGGTCTGGAACTATGAGTTCCGGGTCGTATTCCATGGCTGTTCCAAGCCCGTGGCACTCAGGACATGCACCCTGAGGGCTGTTGAAGGATAACGCTGCAGGTTCCAGCTCTTCAAATCCAATGCCACACTCGGGACATGCAAGCTTTTCACTGAAGACAAGTTCCTCACCATCAAGGATATGAACAATAACTGTTCCGCCGCCTTTTTCAAGTGCGGTTTCAACTGAATCCGAGAGTCGCTCTTCAATTCCTGTTTTTATGGCAAGGCGGTCCACTACAACCTCGATGTTATGTTTCTGGTATCGTCCGAGTTCAATACTCTCAGTTTTTTCAAGTTCCATTACCTCTCCATCGATGCGGACACGTGCATATCCTTCAGTCACAAGGTCTGCAATCAATTTTCGGTATTCTCCTTTGCGTTCGCGGACGATGGGCGCAAGTATGTGGACTTTTGTACCTTCTGGAATACTCATTATACTATCAACGATCTGGTCTACGCTCTGGGGCTCAATTCTTCGGCCGCAGTCCGGACAGTGACGGATTCCTATTCTGGCATAAAGCAACCGCAGGTAATCATAGATCTCAGTGACCGTTCCCACGGTTGATCGGGGATTTTTGCTGGTTGTCTTCTGCTCGATGGATATTGCAGGGGAGAGCCCCTCAATGTATTCCACATCAGGTTTTTCCATCAGCCCCAGAAACTGGCGCGCATAGGCTGAGAGTGATTCTACGTATCTCCTTTGCCCCTCTGCATAAATTGTATCAAAAGCGAGTGTGGATTTTCCAGAACCGCTAAGTCCTGTTATGACTATAAGTTTGTCACGTGGGAGTGTAAGATCAATATTTTTCAGGTTATGCTCTTTTGCACCTTTTATTAGAATACTGCTCAAAGACATGATTTGAACTTGGATGGTGGTTTATTAGGTAAATCTTACGGTGGTTTCTCCGTTTGGGTATATTTCTATCTTTTAACCATTAACTCTCAGTTTTTGGTAACACACATGACAATTCATTACTCCAATTTATATTTTGCCATTTTAATTTATTTTATATTATATATAATTATTAATCATTTCCATTTTATAAATATAACCCAATCAAAATATTGTATAATAAAATATATATTTCTTAATATCAACTATTATGTTAT
>JAFGQV010000044.1 GCA_016935475.1 Methanosarcinaceae archaeon | reverse complement strand
CCCATCTTCACCAACCACAACTTCAAATGTAAAAAGGCTTTCCCGATCTGCTGCCCCTCGGAGAATAAATAGTATATTTTCTATGTTATATAAATTATACTTTACAGCTCATAACCGATCTCACCAGTCCGCTCATGTACAAAAATGCCAGCAGGGAGCCGCTCTGCAAACTCCCCGGATGTCAGGCACTCAAGCAGTGCCTTGATCTCATCAATTTCAAGTAGATCCTTCTGGACCAGAAAATCATACTCCTCAACAGCAACTTTAATAAACTTCAGATCTGCCTCATCAGCCATGGCACGCAAACCAAAACCCACATCTGAGCGTCCGTTCCTGACCGCATCGCAAACCGCCCGGTGTGTCTTTGCACCGGAATCATATCCAATGATCGATCGTGTCAGATCGCGATGAGACATACCTTTTTGTCCGGCAAGTTCTCTCAATTTCAAATCCAGAAGTGCACGGGTTCCTGAACCCCGGTTGCGGTTGATAAGCCGTTTACCGATAATATCTTCAAGTCCTGAAATGTCACTATCATGCCGGACGATCAAACCCTGCTCACGCCTGTAGCCCTTGATAAGCACCACATCAGAAAGTCCCATTCCTTTGATTATTGGTATATTGTATTCACCGGAACTATCAGGCATGTTGACACCTGCAATATCGGCATTACCTGCTGAGGTCGCACTAAACCCTCCGCTAGAGCCTGTGTTGAGCACCCTGAAGTTCAGTCCTGTCATATCCTCGAGCAGGTCAACACCTGGACAGTACCCTCCAACTAAAAGGACATCCGGTTTCGAAACATCACCAAACAGCGTAACCTCGACAGGTGTTCCGGCTTCAATGAATTCGGTTTCTGCCCGTATCTCAATGAAACCATCCGCATCAGCAAGGGTGGTAATTGCGCCCGAACCCTTGTCTGCCGGATATGCCTTTCCGCGCACGAGTCCCACAGGGAGGAACTGTTGCCTTCCTTCTGAGCGAAAACTGGTATTCAGGATCGCACTGGTTATTGATCTCAGTTCCTCTTTGGTTCCAACAGCGCGCCGGATCATGGGGGCAACCAGTTCATTGAAAATAGTAAGTGCGGAGGTGGGGTTTCCGGGAAGTCCGATGGTTGGAACATTGGCTATCAGTCCTATTACAACAGGTTTTCCGGGTTTGATATTAATGCCATGGGCAAGGGTCGTTCCTTTGTCCTCGATTATTTTATATATAATATCTCCTGCACCAGCAGAGGTACTGCCGGATGTGAGCACAATATCACATTCCCTTACAGCAATCTCGATCGCACCTTTCATTTCCGTCTCATCGTCCCTGGCTATGCCATACATGATGGGGGATCCACCGCATTCCATGATACTTGCAGCAAGAGCATACGTGTTTGTGTCGTATATCTTTCCTTCCTTTAGGGATTCGCCTGGCTGGATGAGTTCGTCTCCGGTTGAGATTATACCTACTTTCACGCTTCGGGTGAGAATTTCCCGTTTTCCGATCGCTGAAATCACACCTATCTCACGGGAACCGATGCGTGAGCCTTTCCGGAGCACACGCTCACCCCGCATAATATCAGAACCAGCACGCATTATATTTTCCCCGGTATGCACCGGGCGGTAGACACGAATATCGTCATCCTCGCGCTCTGTATGTTCGACCATCAGAACCGCGTCCGCACCGTCCGGAATGGGCGCACCGGTTGCAATTTCTACTGTAGTGCCTTCGGTAACAGAAAATTTGTCAGTGCATCCTGCCGGTATCGAGCCGATGCTTTTTAGCTTAGCAGGTCCGGTCTCGCTGGCATTATAGGTGTCCTTTGCACAAACCGCATATCCATCCATCACAGCTCTGTTAAAAGAGGGAACATCCACATCGGATACGACATCTTCTGCAATGATGCATCCAAGCGCATTTTCAATCAGTGTGGATTTGTTTGTGGGCTGAACTGCAATCTCATCGACAAGATGACGAGCATCCTCGATTGATATGAGCTCACGGAATTCTTTACGATGCATTTTATTCCAGTCTACTCTTCTTGCATGTAGTGCACGAGTTTTTTGTTCAACATATAGACGCGGTATGCTACGTACCACAAACCTGTAATATATACCGCCCATGTGATCACTGACAGGTATCTCAAATTAAGAAAAGGGTCAAATGCCTCGAAAGTGATCACAAGCGTTACAGGCATAAGAAGCAATATAGCAATAATCGAGTCATTCAGGTATTTCAGGTTTTCCAGTATTATTTTATCCATGTGTACACCTAAATTGATTTAGATATAATAATACAATGACAGTTATTGCTAATTAACTTTTTGTGGATATTATATAAAACAAAAATTGGGATTATCCATCAGGATATATCCCGGATTTCCGATCTATATCGGAGTGCCACTATTCTGTGTTACTTCAGAAAATGCTGCAACAACTTTCTTTGTCACTGGACCTGGCTTTCCGTTGCCTATCCTGCGTCCATCGATCTTTACAATTGGTGCAGCCTCGGCAGCCGTACCAGTTACGAACACCTCATCCGCTGTGTAGAGGTCGAACAGGCCGATATTTGTTTCAGTGATCGGATATGCCATTTCTTTTAATAGATCAATTGCCACGGCTCTTGTTATGCCTCTCAGGTTATTGATGGTTGGGGGGGTCACTACCTTCCCATTTTTGATGACAAAGATGTTGTCTCCCGAACCTTCGGAAATGTATCCATTGTTATCGAGGAAGATAGCTTCGTCGCCACCTTTTTCATTTGCCTCGATCTTTCCAAGTATATTGTTCAGGTAGTTCAGTGATTTGATGTTCGGTGAGAGTGCATCCGGTGCATTCCTGCGGACCGTGACCGTTACTGCTGTAAGCCCCGTTTCATAGAGGTCGCCATACATTGCGCCCCATTCCTGTGATATAATAAAGATGTTCGGTTTCGGGCATTTACGTGGATCAAGTCCCAGATCACCCACGCCCCTTGAAACAATTGGGCGGATGTATGCGTTTTTCAGGTTGTTCTTCCTGAGGGTCTCAAGGATGGCTTCTTTCATTTCCTCTTTTGACAGCGGGATATCAAGTGCAATAGCCAGTGCAGAGTCGTACAGCCTGTCGATGTGTTCGTCTAACTTGAAAACACGTCCGTTGTACGCCCTTATACCCTCAAAGACACCGTCACCGTACAGGAATCCGTGGTCATAAAGGGATGTGGTGGCCTGTGATTGCGGCACGTATTTGCCATTGGAATAGATCAATAGTTCACTCATTATAAAACCTCATCAAGCTCATGTTGAAGTTACCAGTCTTAATATCACCAATCATATATGTAGATTTATATTGAGCATCAGGGAATCAATACGTCATTTCAGCTGTTTTACAAAAGCCTTTTATGCATAAACAACTATTCGTACTCCTCTTACAGGAGATACTATTCCACATGGTCCCGTGGCTTAGCCAGGACATAGCACCGGGCTTCTAACCCGGGGGTCGAGGGTTCAAATCCCTCCGGGATCGCTTTGATTTCTTAGAATAATTTGGATTGGCAATTTTTGTGAGCTGGCAGCCAGAAACCAACACCATAAAGCTATTCGCCAGATGCCAGACCCAATGGCATATTTTATATTTGAAGATCGAGTAAAAATTAATTGCCAATCAGGTTTGCTAATCGAGATTGTGGTTCAGAGCATCAGTATTTCCCGACAAGTTTTGCAATACCCCTGTGCAGTCCGTGAATACTCAAACCGCTCCCAAGGTACATCATCGGGCACTTGCCTGTGATGCACTGTATCTCAGAACCTTTGCACATCTCTTTTGTTCCCGGGGTATCAGTTCTCCAGTGTATCCAGAATCTTTTTATGCCTCTCTCTTTAAGGAATCTCATAATATCCGCAGGCTCGGTTCTTGTCACTCCTATTATAGCAGTCTCGACACCATCCGGTATTTCAGAAACATCTTTGAATGCTTCAGGATCAGGATGTCTGGATAGGTCTATTACATGGACATCCTTCCCCCTTTTTTTAAGTTCATTTACCGTCCATTTCATTGCAGGTTTTGATCTGTCCGTAACAACTGCAAAACTACTGGAATTCCAGAATGCTTCCTGTTCAGTAACCATTGTTCATCACTCCCTGACCGTTGGTCATACTTATTGGATATCATTCAAGGTTTTATATGAAAATTCCGATTGGATTAGCTTTGGGACAGTTTCCCAACATCATTTTTATAATTCGAATTTTATTCTTTCCGATAAAATACAAAAAATATATAAGTTAACGCTGTTTCAATATTGGGCGAGGTGGATTATGACTAAACAAAAAATCATAAAGATATCCATTGTATTGATGATGCTTGTTGTTATGGCAGGCGTTGGATGTGTTTCAGAAGAAGCACCGGAAACGGTAACAGAAGCACCGGCAGATGTTGCTGAGAGCAGTGTCCCTGCATCATCTGTATCGAACATTGAACCAAACCCGGTAACCCACTGGAATCCTGTGAGTACCATGCCTACAATTGACGAAACTGCCTACATTCACCCCCAGGCATCCGTCATAGGTGAGGTGACGATCGGTGCTCGTGTGATGGTTTCCCCGCAGGCGTCCATCAGAGGCGATGAGGGAATGCCGATCTATGTTGGTGACGAGACCAATGTACAGGATGGAGTTGTCCTCCATGCCCTTGAAACGGTTACCGAAGAAGGCGAAGAATTTACAAGCCATCTGGTCGAGGTCGACGGTAAGAAGTATGCTGTTTATGTAGGTGAACGCGTGTCACTTGCACATCAGTCAGAGATCCACGGTCCGGCATCTGTTGGTGACGACACGTTCATAGGTATGCAGGCACTCGTTTTCAATGCAAAGGTTGGCAGCAACTGCGTACTTGAGCCGCAATCCGGCGCGATCGGCGTAACAATTCCTGACGGCAGGTATGTACCTGCGGGTGTTACCGTTACATCACAGGAAGATGCTGACAATCTACCCGAGATATACGAGGGATACGGTTACCAGCACACAAACGAAGCAGTAGTCTATGTGAATACGAACCTGGCAGATGGCTACAACGGCGTTGAAGTTCACGCTGAAGAACATTAATGCTCTTGCCAACTGTATATATAAACAATTCTTACATATGGTTGCAACGGGATGGATTTGATTTCCATCCTTGCTTTTCTCTTTTTTTGCTGACGTTTTTTTAAATCCTTAAAACATTGTTTCCTGGCATACAAAATGTGGACACTAATGAAAATAGGAAAGGCTATGAGGCTTGACTTCAAATAGTCTGTCACATGAAAGTAGCTGTGACCCGGTTGCGGGAAAAGGAAGACGGTACCGTTGAACTATTCAAAAGGTATGGTCTTGAAGCAGTGCCTGTTCCCACCATTCGCTCATGCCCACCACATGATCCTGCTTCACTTGAGTCATTGGTGGAAATGGTCACAGCGCAAAAGATCGATTTCCTGATATTCACGAGTACCCTTGGTGTTTCGAAGTTCTTTGAAAAATCTAGTGTCATACCAGCAGGCATCACAATTCTCAGCGTGGGACCAAAGACCGCCAGGAAGGTGAATGACCTTGGTTGCCGATCAGAAATGCTGGATTCGTTTTCTTCCGATAATTTTGCAGAACACCTGAAAGACCGCGCGAGCGGCAGTAAGATTGGGATTGCAAGAGCCGGTGTCCCGGACAAAGAACTCATTTTTGCACTTGAATCTCTTGGTGCGACGGTGGTTGAGGGAATATGTTATGAACTTGAGAGCGTGCCCAATGATCTTAAAGACATGATCTTAGATCAAACTGTAGATGCTGTGATCTTTACAAGTGCAAAGTCGTTTCTTGCATCAGGACTTGAAAAAAAGGATGTCGGAGTTGTGATCACAGTTGCGATCGGACCAAAGACCGCAAATAGCATGCTCAAGAAAGGAGTTGAACCGAATCTGGTAGGTTCAGGAACTCTTGAATCGTGTGCAGCGCTTTTGAAGGAATTATATATAAATAAAAAAAAGGAGTAAGGTTGAAGATTTTTTTCTATCCTTCAATAACCCTTACTGTTCTCATCACATCACTCTGCTTGATTTTATTCACAACATCCATTCCTTCGATCACCTGACCGAATACGGTATGAACACCATCAAGATGTGGCTGTGGTGAGTGTGTAATAAAGAACTGGCTGCCTCCGGTATCCTTTCCGGCATGTGCCATGGAAAGGGCGCCTTTTGTATGTTTTCTCGGGTTGATCTCGCATTTGATCTTATAGCCCGGTCCGCCTGTGCCGTTACCTTTCGGGCATCCGCCCTGGATCATAAAATCCGAAATGACCCTGTGGAAGGTGAGTCCATTGTAGAATCCCTTATTGATGAGTTTCTCAAAATTCGCTACTGTGTTTGGTGCATCCTTTTCGAACAATTCGAGAACGATATCTCCCTTGTCAGTTTCGATTACTGCTTTCTTCATGATTGGTACCTCAATGGTCGAAACTAATGGCTGGGAGTGATTTAAGGGTTTCTGTCAAATTGCTGGATATTAATAATATAATCGAAAAAAATGCAGAAGATAACCTATTTTTCTGAAATTATCATTTTTGCTTCATCATACATATATGGAAATAGGTCCAAAGGAACCCTTTCCCTTCCAAGAGCTTCAAAAACCATATGCCTTGCACATTTTGTATTGTCACTTTGACAATATTTTGTCGTATATATTTTTCTCATGGGATCATCCATGTCATTAAAAAATGGGCAACGAACCAATAATTCACAGTCTGCCATTTTTAAATCCTCTTTGAAATTTTAGAATTTGACAATTAAGTCGCAAATAATATCTAAAGATAAAAACGTCACAATTATATATATGTGTATATGTTCCAACTAATTCGGTTGCCTGAATCTTGCTTTGGTTTCGCTATCGTTCACATAATTAGGAAACAGTTATCTCTTTTTGTTCCACTGAGAGAAGGATATTCGGAGTACTGCTCCAGACGTGCAATGTCATGTTGTCCGGATAATATGTTGAGTTGGCAGTGGTATTCAGGTTGATCGTTGAATTAGTTTCTTCAAAATATGAATCCCAGAGATCCTTCAGTTCAGGTATTGTATCCTTGGTGAGGGTTACGTTATTGGTGAATCCGGTGAACCTGTACGAATCCTTCAAACGCGTCTGGATCATCTCAATATCGTTTCCACTTGTCTCGCGATCGCCTTGCAGGACCATAGCCCTAAGGTCAAGTATCAGGTTGTTGTCCGGATCAGAGCTAACGAATATCGGTGCACCACCCACCTTGAAAACAGCACCATCATCCTGCAGCAGTATTATTGCACCGCTGTCATAGATGTACGATTGGTCAACGAAAAAATTGTAATCAGAATTGAGTGTCAGCGTTCCGCTACCAATTGTCATGTTGTCCAGTGATGGGGTGTTTCCTCCAATGGTGTCGGTAGTGGTATTGTAGAGGAGGATTAGGTCGCAGTCTACGATCTTATCATAGGTGGTGTAATAGAAGTCGTATGTCCCGTCACCGGGTTGCTTCAGGTAGTGCTGGGATAAATCGTTGAGGGATGTGGTATTGGTCACAGTCTCATAGTAATCAGTACCATTAATTGTAATAGGGGATAAGTCCGTATATTCAAGGGTGAGCGTTGATATCTGGTCGAGCAGGTCTATATTCAGGTACGTGTAAGCCCCATCTCCACTCCATGTAATTCCATCCACACCAGTGCCACCAGCACCGGATTCAATATCATTAACTACATCCCATGTTTTTTCCCATCTTTCAACATTTCCGGAAACATCCGTATAGTCGTACCTGATCCTTAAACCGGATGATTCTCCACTGTTCCACTTCCATCCCTTACCAGGCGTACCAACTGTATCGTATATACCTACTTCTTCAATGGAAATCTTTAACCTGTCCAGCGTATCACTCTGGAGTATCAGGGCAAAACCGTTAGGCAAGACAAACTTAGAATCCGTATTTGTGATATTATCCAAAATAAAATTTATCCTGAAATCTGTTATGGGAGCATCCTGGCTGAGGTTCAGGTCTTTCACTGAAAATGAGTCCCCTTCCCCAAAACCAGGCAGTGACCGCTGGATTTCAGTTGTCAGGGTCAGGATGCCTCCACTTTCGTTAACTCCCATATAACCCACCGAGTTGGTGTTGGAGATGAACGGAATTTCATCCGTACCGATTTTTATGGTTGTGGATTTTGGGTACTCGTCTGCATTTTCGATCTGTTTGCTTAAGTCCACGAATGTATCGAACAGTGCATCACTGTGATCGGCTTCAGCATTCCCTTCGTATACCGGAACCCACGTGGAAGTAACAACTGACATGAAGGTAACAAGTACCGCCAGAATAAGTATCGAACCAACGACAACGGATACAGCATCATCATTTTTGATGAGTTCTTTCATTGCAGCAGCTCCTGTGACGGAATGTGGACAATGTTCAAGCTGGTATCGTTTGTATCGAGCGTGATAGTCTTCCCGATTGTCCATACACCGGTATCATTGATCTGGGACAATGAATTCACATTGATCTCCACGCTATCGGAGAGGAATTTCAGGTCAGATACCCTGACCGGTTCGCCGCCCATGTGGATCAGGTCAATGTTTGATATTGATGATTCGTTCTCCTGAATTGTGATAGTAACCTGAGGCACATCTGCTGGTGGTTTCATTCCGAAGATCGCAGATGCAATAATGGCAGTCATGATGATCGTGATCGTAAGCATCATCATGCTTCCTACTACATCAGAAACTCCGTTATCGTTCATAGAGGACATTCTTGTTCTAGCCCTTAAGAAAAAACTGTGGAAACACTTGTTTTTAGCAGACATGATACCTTTTTAGAATTTGATAACCAGATTTGTATATATATT
>JAFGQV010000043.1 GCA_016935475.1 Methanosarcinaceae archaeon | reverse complement strand
GACTGTCCGGGTCACAGGGATTTTGTGAAGAATATGATCACTGGTGCCTCCCAGGCAGATGCGGCGATCCTTGTGGTTGCAGCACCTGATGGCGTTATGGCTCAGACAAAGGAGCACGTGTTCCTTTCAAGAACTCTTGGTATCAACCAGCTGATCATTGCGGTCAACAAGATGGATGCTTCAAAGTACAGCGAGGACAGGTACAATGAGGTCAAGAAGGAAGTTTCACAGCTTCTTGGTATGGTAGGGTTCAAGGCCAGTGAGATCTCGTTCATACCCACATCCGCATTTGGAGGTGACAATATCTCCAAACCAAGCGAGAATACACCCTGGTATAAGGGACCAACCATTCTGCAAGCACTTGATGACCTCAATGTGCCAGAGAAACCGGACAAACTCCCACTGAGGATTCCGGTGCAGGATGCTTACACTATCTCCGGTATCGGTACCGTGCCTGTGGGCAGGGTTGAGACCGGTGTTATGAAGAAGGGTGAAAATGTGGTATTCATGCCAAGCGGCGTAGGCGGCGAGGTAAAATCCATTGAGATGCACCATGAGGAAATTATGCAGGCTGTACCCGGTGACAATATCGGATGGAACGTGCGTGGTGTCGGGAAAGCGGATGTTAGAAGAGGTGACGTCTGTGGTCCGAAAGCTGACCCACCAACGGTTGCGGATGAGTTTACAGCCCAGATCGTTGTGCTTCAGCACCCGTCAGCGATCACTGTAGGATATACACCTGTGTTCCACTGCCACACAGCGCAGACAGCATGTACCTTTATGTCCCTTGACAAGAAGCTGGACCCCAAGTCCGGTCAGGTGAAAGAGGAGAACCCGACTTTCATTAAGGCAGGGGATGCAGCGATCATTACCGTTAAACCGACAAGACCTATGGTCATTGAGCCGGTTAAGGAGATCCCACAGCTCGGCAGGTTTGCTGTCAGGGATATGGGAATGACCATTGCTGCCGGTATGTGCATGAGTGCTAAGGAGAAATAATTCTTCTCCTTTTTTTCACGTGAGAAATTATGACTCAGAAAGCACGAATAAGATTATCTGGAATTAGCCCGATGCACCTTGATGGTGTGTGCAATCAGGTGAAGAACATTGCTGAGCGGACCGGTGTCAGTATTTCAGGCCCTGTCCCACTCCCTACCAAGAAGCTGGTAGTACCAACCAGAAAGAGCCCGAGCGGTGACGGCACTGCTACATGGGACCACTGGGAAATGCGTGTCCACAAGAGACTGATCGATATCGCAGCAGACGAGCGAGCCCTCCGGCAGCTTATGCGTATCCAGGTCCCCAAGGACATCAACATTGAGATCGTACTCCAGAACTGATATTGAAGGTCACTGGTTTCCAGTGGGTTGAAAAACGTTACAGATGGTTCATCTGTAACAACTCATCTTCTTGTTTTGTAAGGGATTTTTTTATATTCTAATTTTGGCTATGTAGAAATCCTATTTATCAATGAATTTTGAACCATAGCCGCAGATAAACACAGATTCACGCAGATGGCGGTTATTCACATCAGCGTTTATCTGCGTGCATCTGTGGTTTATAATAATACAGAGGATATCTAAAGAGCCCCTATTTTGCCTTTGATGCATACTCGACCTTATAGCTCATAGCAGGTCGAACTCTTTCATGATCTCTTCTTCGGAGTGCAGACTTCCCTGTTCAATGTCTTCAAGTGCCTCTTCGACCCCAAATATTGATTCATCGCTGAGTGGTTCTTCATCGATGGCCATATTCGCCAGCCGTTCTATAACAGAACCGTAGGATTCGCGCGGATAACGTTTCAGGAATGTCAGTTTCTCTTTCACTCTGGGGTCTATACAGATCGTTGTAGTAGCCGCCATATAGTAGCTATAGGAATCTATGTATTATACAGGCTTCGACATGTGAGACCCGCTTTATCAGGCACTTTCCAGACCGATCGGCGATGATAGTGCTGTTGTTTGTCAATTGTTGATCGACACGATGTTGCAAAAGCTGAAATAATAAGACATCAAGAATGGATACTATGCAATATACCATATTTTTAGAGGAGTCGGAGGAGGGAGGATATACTGCCCGGTGCCTGGAACTTCCGGCGGCAATCAGTGAAGGCGACACGAAAGACGAGGCACTGGAGAACATTAAAGAGGCTATCTTGTTAGTCCTTGATGTCACGCGGGAACAGGCTCATATCCTTGGCAATATTGAAAAGGTGGATGTTGCAAGTGCCTGAACTGCCTTCGACCAGCGGTCAGAAGATAATCAAGACCTTAACAAAGCTTGGTTTTGTGGTGGTTAGGCAAAGGGGTAGCCACGTATTTTTACAGAGGGGACAGGATACCGTGACAGTACCACTGCACAACCCTGTTAAGAAGTCCACTCTAAAAAGTATACTCAACCAGGCAAATGTTCCTTTGGAGGAGTTTTTAGAGCATTTGAAATGAGTTGAGTTACATTTAAGTGAAATCAAATTTTGTAATGATAATGTTGTAATTGAAAGTCTTGTGGATATTTTATGAACTTAAAAGTAAGAACAGCTCTTCGCTATCCTGGAGGGAAGGCAAGAGCTTTGAAAAAAATACTGCCTCGAATTCCAGGAGACTACGATGAATTTCGGGAGCCTTTTGTAGGTGGAGGATCTGTGTTCATTGCTGCCAAAAAGACTAAAAATGAATCAATATTTAGAATCAATGACCTAAATTATGATCTTTTTTGTTTTTGGAAACAATTGCGTGATAACAGCGAAGATTTAATCAAAGAAATATTTAGAATAAAATGTCATACATTAGATGGGCGTGAATTACATAAAAATCTAATAACTCAAACCTCAAATGATGAGTCAGAGTTTGAAAGTGCCATCAGATTTTTCATATTAAATAGGATTACTTTTTCTGGTTTATCGAATTCTGGAGGATATTCACAGGAATCTTTTGATAAAAGATTTACCTTATCTTCCATCGAAAGATTAAAGCCTTTATCTGAATTAATACAAGATGTCCAGATTACAAATAATGGTTATGAAAAATTAGTAAAAAAAAGCGGAGATAATGTTTTTATTTTTCTTGACCCTCCATATTTTAATGCTCGAGGATCAAAGTTGTATGGGAAAAATGGTGACCTACACACATCATTCGACCACGAACTTTTTGCCAAATTGATGAAAAAGTGTAATCACAGATGGCTCATAACTTGCGATGACTCTCCTGAAATAAGAAATTTGTTTGACTTTGCACAAATTTCTACTTGGAAATTGCAGTATGGAGTGAACAACGGCAAGATATCAAATGGTAAAGAAAGAAAAGCAAAAAAGGGTAATGAGTTATTTATTTACAATTATGAGTTATGAGATTTGTATACATTGAGTTGTAAATGTCGAATTTTTGCTCAAACCAAAAAAACTATAGGTATTATCTCAACTGTTGATTAATTATTTAGGTAGATTTAAATACATAAAACTATCAAAAGTTATAGCAATATGTCTTCATCTAATCCCCTACCCACTTTTGGAAAAATTATAACTCACCCTGATTTTTTTAAAAGCCTGATCGAACTGAAACAAAAAAAGATTCATTTACCCAATGTTGCCATTCCAGAATCTATTGATTTTAATTCATATCCATATCCTTCATCAGAAGGGATTTTATCATTCCTTGACTCAGAAAAAAAATACACATTAAATCCAATTAATGGTGCCAATCTCATCAAAAATGGTTATTTAGTTGCGGCATATGATGAATCAATAGACAAATTTGATGCTCTCGAAGGAAGTGCATACCTTACAGCTCACAGTATTATTTTTTTAGGTGAAACTGATTATCTGCCAGTGGTCAAACTCAGCTTCAATTTTTTCACTCGTTCAAATTTGATCAGCGCAGAATCTGAATATATTCAACATTCAGAAGATGTAGAGAGTAAAAGAAAAGAACTCTATGTGAATGACAGAGACGACTTTTTTAAGGAGAATTTTCATTATTTTCCAAAAAACACCATTGTCTTGATTGATGGACCATTAATTGGTGGTCAAATCAGTTCCTATACTACAAAATTAAATGCTTGGATGTTAGAACACGATTTTATACCCATTTTTATTGTAAAAAACAGTTCAAGTAACTTAGTTACTGATCATGTTGAAAAATTAAAAAATAAATTTAATTCCGATATGCATTGGTCATATCTTTTGCTGAAAAAAGGAGAACGTACCAATTTTATCCAATATCAGGATCGATATAATCCAAATAATGGGAAGGTTTTCTGCTACATTAAGCCTCTTGATCTCAGCCCCCAAAGGGTTGAATTTCATATCTCTACCTTAAAAAAATACGGTGTTGATTTATTGAACAGCATAATGGACCTCGTTTGTTACCTCATCCTCGTCCAAGGGAATGAAAAAAATCCTCAAGTTCGTCCAATTGCAATTGCTGAAAAATTTGCTCGAGAGTCGATTAAGATGATGAATTTAGACTTGCTTATGAAAAGAATTGGTTTGGTATCCACCATGAATCAAGAAAGGTTTGGGTGATAGTTAATGACATGGATAGTTGCTGATGTAGAAGGGGATAAAGTAATTCTCGTATCAAAACAGGGTACTGATGGAATCTTACATCAAGGATCATATATCACTATCGAGGATGAAGAAGAAGATAAAAAATTCATTGTAAGAACAGAAGACACTTATCAAAATAACCCATATAAACCATCTCCTTTAATTGTTGATTTGGATCTTCCAACACTACGACAGGATCAAAACTGCCAAAACATCATTTCTGCTTCACGCATCATTGAAATTCCAAACCGAAATGACGGAAGTAGTAGTTTTATCAAACCACAACTCAAAGCACGGAGATCGAATCAGGAAGAAGTACATTATGCATTTGGTGATTACGCTCAAGGTATTCCGGTATTTCCAGCCACTGTTTTTTCTCGATCGGTTCAACATCTCTATGATGATGAAAAACGATTTATACACGTCAATATTCCGGAAGAGGTTTTTTTCTATCAAATGTTGATAACTGGGAGGACCGGTTCTGGCAAAACCGTGGCCATGAAATATCTCGCTCAGTATTTTATTGAAAAAATGAACGGAGCCGTTCTGGCAATCAATGTCAAAGAAGAAGATATGCTTACAATGGATAACCCTACTGAGACCACAAATTCTGTTATCAAAAAAGAGTGGGAAGACCTTGGAATTCAACCAAACGGAATTGAAAGATACAAAATCTATTACCCCGGAAATAAAAAACCAAAATACTCCAGATATGTAAATATTGATCTTACGGAGAGCATTACACTCAAAATAAAAAATATCGATCCAGAAACTCTGACCGGATTAATTCAAAATATTTCTGACCTTGCAGCAGATCAACTCCCAGGTATTTTCCGTTATTGGAAAAACAAAATAGCTGAAGAAAACAATAATTTAAAAGACTTTGTTCTTTATTTTGCAGATCCTGAAAAGAAAGGTGTTTACCAATCTGAGAACTCTCTTGGAGATGTACTTCCAACTAAAATGCATACATCTACTATCAGCAATATTAACCGTGCATTAACCCATGCAACTGAGTTTTTTGATGTGGAAGGCGCTGAAGAGCTCCAAGCAAGACATATCCTTCAACCAAAAAAAATGTCGGTAATTGATGTCACCGGCAAATATGGCTTTGGATTTGGATCTGTTTTGCTTAGAGACTTACTCGATAAAGTGTATGAAGCAAAAAGTAGTAAAGAGTCATCAGTTCCAGTGTTAATAATAATCGATGAAGTGCATGAGTTTTACGGAAACAATAGAAGCAAAGAGGCTCTTCAAACACTTGATTCGATTAGTCGAAAAGGTAGAAGTCTGAAAATCGGCGTAATATTTGCCTCACAGAATCCCGAAGATATACCAAAAGGAATTAGAAATGTAGTGAATTCCAAGATATACTTCAAATCAGATTCTTCTAATATTAAATCTCTTGGAATATCTACTGCCGGTTTCGATCCAGAAGGATTTAGTGCGGGATTTGGCGTCGCTCGAATACATGGGCTGAGTCAGTTGAAATTTGTAAAAATCCCAATGTCATTATCGGGGGTGCACGATGATACAAAAGAAAATTGATCAGGAAATGGAAAATTTACTTAAAAAATTACTTGAAGAGAAGGATTTTGATTTTCTCAAAAAAGTGGTCGAAAAACAGGGGGTTTTGGAGGAGAAAGAAAATGTTCACCATAAATTATGAATTCCAAGATGGAGGCCCCTTATACAAATGTACATATCCACAAAAAGAGGATTCAGACAATAACATATTCTTCATAAGAGGAACAAACGATCAGGGAAAGACAACAGCTCTAAACATGGTTGCTTTGGGTCTTTATGCTAATGAGAGTTTTATTGCTGAAAAAGGAATTATTTCTGACTCATTACGTGCCAAAATGGATTATCTTTCTTCTGATACCTTAGATCGTCTGAAGTTTGATTTTGATGTCAAAAGTCGAGATGGTCTCACATCTATTTCATCTGAATATGATAATGGTGCACTGGCTACCAAATTTAATGGTGAGCTGATAGGATCCGAATACCTTAATGAAAATATTCAAGTTCTTTATGATGTTCCTGATGATCCGTTAGTCAAACTCGACTCATCTGTCCGTCTAATTAAAGAAAATCTTCTGGATTATGAAAGATATCTCCAAAGATATTATGAAGCTATTGAGAGTGAAATTACTCAAATAATGGATTATAAGGAGAAAGACAATAAGATTCGAAGAAAAACAGACGATTTGAAAGAAATTCAGAAAGATTTGGGAATAAAAAGAGATTTGAAGGAGAGAATCGAGAATGAACTATCAGAATTAGAGACTGCTGAAAACGTGTTGTCATATTATGAGATACTTGACCAATTTGAACAAACTGATAGGGATTTAAAGATCCAAAAAGAAAGAAGAACGAAATTGAGGCAAAATGGTGTAGGTGGAGAAACACCAAAATTTAAAGAAAAAATTACAGAATTTAATCAAGTTGAATATAATATAAAGTCCTCCTTGTTGTTGATAAAAAAATATTCTGCTTTTTTGTCAAAAGAACAAACTAATACATTCAAATCTATTGGAAAGAGACTTAACAGTCTATCTGGCCCTCGAGATCTAACCATAAAAAATATTGATAAATGGAGGGAAGATGTAAACGATATTCATTCCCAACTTATAAACGATCCCATTCTTAATCAATTCAAAGAAGAGGAAAAACAATCGGAATTGGCCAAAAAAATAATGGAAGTTTTGAGGAATTATTTAAGCTTAGAAATGGACGTCCCTGGAACTAACGTGAAAGGCGTTTTTCAATTTTACAAACAATTAGATGAGTTTAACAAAAATATCGAACCAAAAATATCTAGAAAACGGGATTTGAATGTAGTCATCAATGAAGTAGACAAACTTATGGTTCATTTCTCTGATCTCAAAGTGAAACGTGGGAGAATTCCTGATGTAGACGACAAACAAATGTATGAATATGAAAATGTTGAAAAAGAAATAAACCAGTTGGACAAAAAATTGAAGGATTTGACGAACCAGGCCTCAAAATATAGTGATTTAATCGATTCATTAAACCAAGATGAAATCGATAAAATTCTAGAAAATCCTGGAAAACGCGAACAATATCAAAGAACAAGCAAAGAATTTAAAAATTTGGTGGATGAAATTGATTCATTAGAACGTAATGAAACGGCATCTATTGCCATTATCAAAGAACTGGGTACATTGGATACATCACCCACATATGATGAAGAATGGCTTAACTTAGAATATGATATTTGTGATAAATTGATCTCAAAAGTAATTAAATGGAGACAGGTTCTTGAAACTGTTAATTTTAGAAAGACTGACCTCGGGATAAAATATGATGAGGGAAATGATTTTTTCGATGCATTATCTGAATATTTTGCTGAAATTCTCAAAAATGTGTATTTTGAAAAAAGATCATGGGATGTGGAAAAAGTTGACCTCGTAAAGCGACAGTATCTGATAAAAAATCGAAAACCAATCAAATTTATTCAGATGGGTACTGGACATACAGCCCTAAATTCAATTTTATCTCGTATTAAGCAAAATTTTGGTGGGAAAAAGAAGATTATTTTGGTAGATGAAATTGGGCATATGGATGAAAAAAATATTGGAATTTTGGTTGATGAGATAAAAAATCAGGTTACAAAAGGTGAGACACTGTTTGCCCTGATTACTATAGCTGACAGCACAGTATCAGAGGTTACTTGGGAACCAATAACTGTTTAATTAGGTGATAAATTGTACGAATATTATCTGAAACCCGAACATGCAGACTTTTTAAAAACTAAATTGTCTATTTCCAACAGACGAGAATCTGCAAACATAATTAAAATGAGTGTCAAAAAAATTCAGGAATTTTTTACATCAGTCAACTTCAAAAAGAACGAATGGCCATATTCACAATCAGAATTGGATTATCTAGTGGGCAAAAAAATTTTATATTTTATTGAAAAAGACGGGTTTTATCTCTTAACATATAAAGGTCTTGCAATTTTAGAATATAATTTTAAATTCACTTATGAACTTGATAACTATCTTAATGATCTCAATTCCCTTTTATTTGAGAAGAATCAAAAAACAAAGGATGAACCATTAAAATCTAGAGATAGAGTGACGCTTCTCACAGTCCTTGGGTTGTACGCATTCTCACCTGATTATTCACTTGTTGTCAACGAATCTAATAAAAATGAATTTGCTATAGCAGCAGACTTTGCTATTGAAATATTGAAACAACATCATCCCAAATATGTCAACGAATTGGATAAATATTGGGATTCTAATGTTATTGGTGAAGATACGATCCTGTCGAATTTGAGAAGATTGGATCAAATACCGAAAAAAACGGGAAATATATTCAAGACAGCCTCCCGAAATAAACATGGAATTTATGTTGATATATTAGATGAAGATGGCTTGATTAATGAAAACAGAGCTCTGTTTTTATTGAAGAAAGTTTTTGATAAAAAAATATTCGATATTGATAATAAACAACAGTTAATTGAGACCTTAAATAAAATAGAGAAGGGTTCATTTACATTGATTCAATCAAAAAATACAATAAATAAGATTAAACTCAAGAGGCAACTGAGAGATATTATAATTGAAAAATTATAATTTGGCCAATATTATTTGGGTGTTGTTTTTAAATGCTTTTTATTCTTAACCAACATCAAATTTATCACCCATAAAAACATTCACCTAGCTTACACCGAAACCCTTTTACTCATCTCATGGGCCTGTAGTGTAGTGGATAGCACATAAGCCTCCGGAGCTTATATCCCGGGTTCAAGTCCCGGCAGGCCCGTATTTAAGTTCATCTTCAGCAAGGGACTCCATACATGCCTGCATTGCCTCCTTGATGTTTTCCAGAGCTTCTTCCACGGTATCCCCCTGAGAAAAGCAGCCCGGCAGCGCAGGACAGCTAACAACATACCCACCAACTTCTTCATCTTCTTCTATGACAACTTTGAATCGCATGTTACTCTTTGTTAAAGCCATCGTTTAAAATCCTTATGAAACGTTGGCGCTGTCAAAATGCACCAACACCTTGCTTTTCAGAAAATTAGGATCCAACCACGGAGGACACTCACCTCCTACGGAGTTGAGTGCCTACTACGCCTCCGAGGCGTGTAGGTCACCGAGAAACACAGAGATTGTATCTGATCTGACTCTCTGTGTCCTCTGTGATCTCTGTGGTTCATTACCCCTCTCACATGACCAATTTTCGGACCAATCGTTCAAGATTTATACTAATCGGTCAGTACTACGAATATGAACTACGACGTGGTTGTAGTGGGGGCAGGTCCAGTGGGCTCTACCGCCGCGCGTTATGCTGCAAACAACGGCGCCAGTGTATTGCTGCTTGAAGAGCATGCATCCATCGGTTCCCCTGTGGAATGTACCGGACTGCTCAGCACCCGCGCCGTCTCAGAGTGTGACGTCAAGCCCTCGGACGAGTTCGTACTCAACGATGTACGCGGCGCATTCATCTATTCTCCGGGTGGCGGCTGCCTTCCAATCGACGGCGGCAAAACAAAAGCCTATGCAGTATCCAGGAAGATGTTCGACCGCAGGCTCGTCGCCATGGCAACGCAAGCCGGTGCGGATATCCTTCTCAGGGCAAAAGCGGTCGGGCTTGAGACCGGACCCACGGTCCAGACACTGGACGTACTGCACAAAGGTCTTCGAAAGACCATCACAGCCGGCGTGGTGATCGGGGCTGACGGCGTGCAGGGGAAGATCTCAAAAATGGCAGGTCTCGGGCAGGTACAGAAGGTCCTCTCCGGAATACAGGTGGAAGCCCCATACGTTTCAAAGGACAATGATTTTGTCGAGCTGTTCCCTGGTTCCCCTGCGCCCGGTTTCTTTGCATGGACCGTACCCCTCGATGACCGCATATCCCGCATCGGGCTTGCAATTCCTGCAGGTGCTGAAACCCCGTCCTTGGGATACTTAAACCGCCTGCTTAGCTCAAATCCCCACGTTTCAAAGCAATATGGCGGCGGCTCCCTTGACCTTGTGCTCGGCGGCATTCCCCTCGGACCGCTTAAAAGGACCGTTTCCGAGGGTGTCATGATCGTAGGGGATGCTGCCGGACAGGTCAAGCCAACATCCGGCGGAGGGGTCTACACAGGTGCTGTATGCGCAAAGATCGCAGGTGAGGTTGCAGCCCTTGCCGCCAGCGAAGGGGATGCCTCATCCGTCCGCCTCAATGAGTATGAAACACGGTGGCGTCAAAAACTTGGAAGGGAACTTGGCATTGGCATGAAGATCCATGAATACATGGGAGGGCTAAACGATGCCGAACTTAACGACCTTCTCACTTCCATGAACACCCCTGCGATCCTGGACATGATCACAGAATACGGTGACATGGACCAGCCCTCAGTGCTGATTAAAAAACTGCTGTCCCCCACCAATTCCCTGCGGATGCTCAACGTCTTCCGCGCCTTTGCAAGAACCGTATTGTGACCGGTGACTGCTTCCCATCGACCATCCAGCTACCCAGCTGTCTTTTCCTGGCGCATTATAGTTAAGATCAAACAATATTGACTGATGCCATGTAATTTCCGATCAATGATGATCAATAAACCATAGAGGTAACAGAGGACACAGAGAGTAAGATCAGATACAAGCTCCGTGTTTCTCTGTGGTTAGAGTATAATTGTCTGAAAAACGAGTTGTTGAGATATCAGTGTCAAATGTTATGTTATTGACTATTATTCAATACACGGTCACGCCTTTGATATAGGGATGTTTCAGCATCTCATCTATCAGGCTGCCGGGTACCTTTGTGTCCGTAATGATGGTAAGCCGCGCTTCCTCAGTAAAATACGGGTCGTCTGAAACCGCCTGACGGATGCTGATCCCGTGATCGGATATGATCCGGGCTGCCTCTGCCAGTATCCCGGTATGCGCAGCGTCATCCGGCGTAATGATGATCACTCCCAGGCCCAGCGACGGCGCAACATCCCGCAAAAAAGGTATCGAATGCACGTTCTGGAATATATTTTTCAGCAGCTCGTCCGATAGTATCACATCCGTGGTCGAATCAACCACGCGCCTGTCAACACCTGCCTCCTTTGCAAGCTGGGTATGTGCGATCTCGATGCTGCCTGACGTAACCTTTCCGTCATCGTTTACCTGAAAACCCCGTTCAAAAAGCAGCTTTAAGACCTTTGCCTGTGCCGGATGCTTTTCGAACCTTTTGAGTACTACGCTCCACATAGCACCTATCTTGTATTTCAAGTTATAAATTCATTCAGGTTATGTCCTGCAAAAATCCCTTGCATCAACAAAAACCTGAAATTGGATTGGCTTGTTTAATTATCAAAACATTACGAGAAAAATCTCTCCGGTCGAATTAACCCGGACTATGTATTTATAAAATATAGGCTCTGTAGAAATCCTGATCATCAATGAATTTTAAACTTAAACCATCGCCGCAGATAAGCACAGATGCACGCAGTTGGCATTCATTCACATCAGCGTTTATATGCGTACATCTGTGGTTTATAATAATGTAGAGGTTTTCTACAGAGCCAAAATATATACAATCAAAAACGATCGATCACCTATAAGATGGTTCACAAATGCCTGTACTGAGTATAATTGCCTGCGGGATGCTTGAAGACGAACTCGCGTATGTCCTCTCTGAAGACCGGGACCTGAAGCAGCTAATTATAGTGGAGAACGTGGAATCTTTCAGCCTGCTGAAAAAGTTCAGGTCCGAAAACTGCCAGCCATGGATGGCTCCTCTGGACAGGGTGCCATTCCTCCTGAATGGTGCGCAAAGCTCCCTGTTAATGAAGCTCATAACTCCCCTTAAGAGATTTCCGGTTTTTGGACAGGTCCATGAGAAAATGGAAGAGAAGGGCAAAAGAAATGTCACAGTGGTTGTGAACATGATGAAACTTGCCCTGCATACCGACATCGATATCCTGAGATCCGAGGTCTACCGGAACATAGAGGAAATGGTAGGCTTCTCAGATGGAATACTCATTTTTTACGGCACATGCGGACATTCACTGGGAAACCTTGAAACCGACTTTAAGGAACTGGATTGCTCCCTCTACTTCCTCAGGGACAGGATTGGGGAAAAGGTAGAAGACTGTATCAGTGCAGCCCTTGGAGGCAATGATGAATATGCAGAAACCATGCTGAGCAACAGGGGAGTGGGCACGATCTACCTGACCCCAATGTGGGCTTCTAAGTGGGATGAAATTGAGAACGAAGGCTTCAGCTCTCCGGACTTCGATATAAATACCCTGAAAAGCCCGAGATACAGCAGGCTCGCCAGGATCCATACGGATATTTCCCGGGACCCGGATTTTAACAAGAATGTCCTTAAGATAGCCCGGAAGTTTGACATGGAGGTCGTGGATATAAAAGGCAGCGCACAGATCGCAAGGGATTCCTACCTGAACGCCAGGAACGGCGTCTGCCGATCATAGTGTAGGAAATATCTCGTATTCATCAAGAAAAGCCAATACAAGCTTTCTTGAAGACAACAGCATGTCAAATTAATCTTTTTTAATGCCAAGTAGCCGCACAACGATCATGCTGATCTCAAAGAATATCAACATCGGCACAGCCACCATGACCTGACTGATGACATCCGGCGGTGTGATAACTGCTCCCACTACCAGGAAAGCGACATAAATATGCTTCCGGTACTCAACAAGTGTCCGGTACTTCACGATACCAAGTCTTGTGAGGATCGTCAGCACGATGGGGAGTTCAAAGATAAGCCCGAAAATGATGGTTGCTTCAGCTCCAAAAGAAATGAACTTGAAGATCGAATACGTGGCAACCACGCCTGAAGCCGCAGCATTGAGGTAAAGGTACTTGATAAAGAGCGGAAGCATGATGAAATATGCATAGTATGCACCCAGCAGGAACATAATGACCGCGGAAATAGCCGAAATTACCACCCAGAAAAGGTTTATCTTGATCGGTTTCAGGTCGTACTGTTCTATTATCGCCCTGAATACAAAGAACATTATCAATGGCAGGGTGCACAGAAGACCTATGATCACCGCCATTTTAAGTTTTAGCACCATCACTTCCAGAGGGCTTACATAAATGACCAGCGCACCTTCTGGCAAAAGATCATTTTTCATCCGCTCTATCAATGCACCGCTGAACTGGAACGATATCATTATGCCAGCAAAAAGAACAACCGCTATGTAGACTAACTTCTTTCTGACCGTTAGAAGTATCCCATATAATTTGTCCATCGAATCTGACACGATATCATTGTCCCTTTAATGCGTTGATATATAGATGATTTTGATATGTTGGTATTTCTTTATATGTCTTGGTATACACTGATACCTTGAAACATTGATATCGTAACAGATACACGCAACTTTTATTACATAAATGCTCTACTTTATACAGATGAATGGATCAAAAAAGACCATATCCGGGGTTCCCGGAGACATTGAACTGCCAATCACTGCACACTTAAAGGAACTTCGAAGCAGGCTTGTGGTCGTACTGTCCATCATGTTTGTTTCGATGCTTGCAGCATATCCCTTTTCGGAACATATCATACAGGTGATATGGGCTAATTTTGTGCCAGAGGGCATCCAGATGTCCGTGTATTCCCCGCTTGAATGGATAATCGCACGCCTTAAACTGTCCCTCGTATTTGGGATAGCAGTGAGTGTTCCATTGTTCCTGTACGAAATGTTCAGTTTCGCAGCCTCAGGGCTGTACTTCAATGAAAGACGTTTCTTTCTAAAGATCGTACCATCGTCCTTTATTCTATTTCTCCTCGGTGGATCACTGGCGTATTTTCTATTTCTTCCGGTTTTCTTTCAATACATCATTTTTTACTCGAACGATGTGGCACTTGCCCAGATATCCGTCCAGAGGACGCTATCAGTGGTAACTACACTTATAGTGGGTTTTGGTCTTGTTTTCCAGCTTCCCCTTTTGATCATATTTGCATTGAAAATGGGACTTGTTAAAAAAGAGACATTAAAAAAACAGAGATTTTTCATGTATGCAGTTCTTTTTGGTTTAGCGGTGTTCGTCTCACCTGACCCCACCTTTGTTGCCCAGGTGTTCGTTTCAGTGCTTCTGATCGTATTGTTTGAGTTCAGCCTTGTGCTGGCAAAGGTGTTCTAGATGAGAGAAAAGATCCTGTTCTATCCATGCATTTGAAAGATACTGTATACAAAGGATCTGACCCCTTCACAGGCAATCCCGAGCAAATGGATAACCGGGCTGGCTTTAATTGCACGGCAATGATTATATATGAATAATTACATTTATAATATATAGGGGGAGGTATATTTATAAACCAACTTGTCGGGGTTTGATAATATGTCTCCGTTTTGTTAAAATAGTTTTCAGTTCAATATACCATCCTGAAAATTATTATCTGCAAAACTTCAAAGATATGTATAATGGAAGAATAATATACATTTAGAATTCGAGGAATACACACATGTGCCTTGCAATACCCGGAAAAATAACCGAGATCAGCGACGATAGAACGGTTGCAACCGTTGATTTTGGAGATCTTAAAAAGCAAGTACGACTGGACCTGTTGTTTGGAGAGGATGTCAAACCTGGCAGCTCTGTACTGGTACATGTCGGTTATGCAATTCAGCTTATATCCCCTGATGAAGCAGAGGAGACCGCCCGGTTGTTCGACGAACTGGCAGATGTAATGGAAATGGATAATTAGGACAGGTCATATTCATAAGATCGAACAAAGGAAAGGTGGGCTTTTGAAAACCGTTATATTATGCTGTGGAAACCCTCTGGCAACAGATGATGGTGTTGGCTTTTTTGCATATGAGGAACTCAAAAAAAGAGACCTCCCTGAAAATGTGGAATTGATCGATGCAGGAACCGGTGGTCTTGATATTTTAAACGATATTGAAGACGTGGATAAAGCGATCATAGTAGATTCCGTATCATCAGGGGAGCCGGCTGGAACCCTGCACCGTTTTACATATGACAATGATGCTGAACTGCCGTCTCTTCAATTCTCTCTGCATGAACTGGGACTTTTTGATGTATTAAAATCAGGGTATGCGATCATGCCTTACTCCATGCCTGGAGAGATAATTATAATCGGTATTGAGGTCCAGTGGACCGAACAGGTCAAGATCGGTTTGTCACCTGCAGTTGAAAAAGCGCTGTCCGATGTAATAGAAATGGTCCTGTGCGAGATATAAAAGGCTTCTTTTCAAATCCCGGATCAGGGGTATGAAACTTTTAGACCATAATAATACAACCTGAGTTTGACAGTTTTGTTTTTGATCAACTGAATCCCGGGTTTGATACTTTTCACTTCCTTCTGAAGAGACTGTCTTCTTTTTTGTTCATATTTTTCCTTTTTTACCTGATTTTAACAGTCAAAATTAGGTTTGATAAAAAAATGCAATAACATCTTTATATCTGCTCAGCTCTGCAAAAAAACGTGATCAGCACTCGAAAGTAAAAAAAAAGTATAGTGCTCCGGCCGGGATTCGAACCCGAGTCTTCGGCTCGAAAGGCCGGAATGATTGGCCGGACTACACTACCGGAGCACAATGGTACATTCGATGTGAAGCGACCCCTATAAGACACATACCATTATTAAGCTTTCGCCTGATCCATTTTTAAGATGATTCTTCATTTTCCATTAAACAGTGTGCCCACTCAGCAAGTTTGGGGCAATATTCAGGCTGGCACGCATCCCTGCAGCCAGCACATGGGGAGAACATTTCTCCTGCCAGAAGCAATTCAAAGGATGGCTTCTCCTCCTCTGCAACCTTCAGGAGGTATGTTCTTGCGCCATTTGAAACCGCAGGTTCGCGTATGATCAATTCATCTTTTAATAATTTAGACACGACCCTTGAACATTTCCGGCTGTCGATCTCCATCTCCTTCCAGAGCTCATTCTGATAAACGCCTTCTTTGTGCCCACGAATCAGGCTTAAAGCCACTTCTTCTAATTCCATGACAATTTCCACAGCGCCATATATCTTAATTTTCTACGGGAATAATAAGAATTATATTATTTCCTCTCAAGACCACAGAACCGAGTGAACGCAGACGCTCACCATCTGAGATCTCAACGGCATCCATCAAATGAAGATTCAGGTAATCATCCACACTTTTAAGAGTGCCTTCAAGTATATGCAGGTCTCCTTTCATCTCCACCTGGATCTTTGATCCTACCAGTTTCTGAACTTTTTTATTTGGGAACAAAACAATACCCTCACAATTATATTATAATAATTATCTATATTCGGCCTGTACGATCAGACATCAGGACAACTAAAGTATACAATATCCTATTTATGGTTAGCTATTTGATAACATAAAGCTCTATATATAGCCTTGTATCTCGGAACTATCCTTCGTGGATTTAGCTTCCCGCTTCGCCTGTGCCATAGGCGGTTTGGCGATTGGTCCGAACATGGCTTCATAATCCTTGAGATGCTGATTAAGCCATCGTGCGAGTTCCATTGCAGCCAGTGGTGGAAGTATTATTTCAGTTTCAATCCGTCTCTGGATGACCGGTGAATTCGGTTTATCCCGAACGGTCTTTTGGCGGTCATTATAAAACCCGATCCTGAAGTCATAGGGACTGTGCCCTCCCACGGCACCGATCGCATACACTTGTTTGAAATCATCTGGTTTATAGAACTCAATCCTGACTTTTTTCTCTACATTTGTATCTTCAATTTTTTCGGTCATGCTTATTTGCCCTCAACTCCTGATTAAACCTGTATTCTGTCAACATCGCTTTAATATGTTTTGATATGTTGCTGCGTTCTTTTTTGCATCATCTCTATTTTACTCATCCTTCAACAAGCTTTCTTAACTGGCGTGCCCTGTAAGCGTTGTCTTTTTTAGAATATGCATTTGCGATCATTCCCACTGCCTCAAGATTTCGCACAACGTTATCCAGATATCCAAAAACATCTCCCGGATATGCAGTTATTCCATACATATCCTCCAGTCTCTTTACAATTCTGGCTGGTTCATGACCCTCGGTTCGAAGTGTTATTATCTTTGCCGAGAACTTACGCTCAGGACAGCCGCAATACGGCATATCCTTACACCTGCATGTCAGGAACTCTTCCGCAAAACCGAAAATCTGGTCCTGCAGTTGCACATCAAGTTTTGAGATGTTCTCGCCCTCGAAAAGTATGTCGATCGACCCGCCCTGAAATACCCGGGACGGCATGTTTACCTTTAGAATTTTGGATATCTGAGGTGCGTATTTAAAGTATGCAGCATCGAAAAACTCAAGGTTGGTGACAATATCGATCGGTTCGTGGTTTGAAAGTACTGCATCCCTTATCATGAACGCCTTTGATATGGATAAGAAGTGTCCGGCTGCAATGCTTCCGAATCTTGTTAGTGCGATCCTGTCACCCTTTTGCTGCAAAAACTTATTTTTCTTCAACCTTGCAAGAAGTTCATCCAGGGCAAAATTCCCAAGCATAGTTCCATGTATGGTTTCAATATCTTTTCTTGACGATGTCACAGCAGCAGATGCAAGGATCTCTTCCATTTGCTCCTCTTCTCCGTATTCGATATCTGTATGCAGCATATGGCCTTTCAATAGCCTGACCGCGATCTCGTCTTCAGAACCTGTCTGGTCGCTGGTATATTTCTTGTTCGGGACAGCCAGGAGCACAACTCTTCCACGGTCATGATAATCCGGCCTTCCCGCACGCCCCAGCATCTGTAAGAACTCCTGCATTGAAAGCCAGTTAATTCCCATGGCAAGTGATTCAAAAATTATCTGCGATGCCGGAAAATCAACTCCTGCCGCCAGTGCAGCCGTTGTAACAACAACCGGAAGCTGCCCCTTTAAAAACCTGTTTTCCACTTTTTTTCGTTCCTGATGCGTAAGACCGGCATGGTACGGTGCTGAGGGCATGGGGATACCCTCTGATATACTGTGGCAGTTCCGTCTGGAATTGGTAAAAATAATCGTCTGTCCCCTGTGCCCTTTGGAAGAGACCATATCGTATTCTTCTTTAATGAGTTTTGTGATCAGTTTGTTCTTATCGTGTTCCTGGCAGAACACAAGATGGCGCTCTATGGGGACCGGGCGGTATTCGTACTCAATGAGGTCTGCAACGAGTTTTTGGGCAAGCAGTTCGGGTTTTGCAACCGTTGCAGACAGGTAGATGAACTGGGCATCAGACGCAACATATTTTAACCGCCCGATCAGACCGTCCAGCCTGTGCCCGCGTTCACTGTCCTCGAGCATGTGAACCTCATCAATGACCACTGTACCGATCATGCCAAGAAGGTCCGCACCGCTGGTCCGCAGGATATAATCAAGTCCCTCGTAGGTCCCGACAATGATATCAGAGTCCAGTGTCGTGCGCATGGACGCCGTTTTTGACGTCCTGATCCTGGAACTTCCGATCCGGATGGATGTTTTGATCCCGATATTTGAATAGCGTTGTGTGAACTGGTCGTATTTCTGGTTTGCCAGTGCAACCAGTGGAACAAGGTACAGCATCTTCCCCTTTCCCTTCAGGATGTTCTCGATCCCCGCAAGTTCCCCGATAAGCGTCTTTCCGGTTGCTGTCACTGACGTGACCAGCTGGTTCTTCCTTTTAAGAAGACCTTTCTCAACCGACAATGACTGAACCGGAAGAAGTTCATCAGATTTTTCCAGCAGGATATTTTTGAACTTTTTTGAGATTGGCAGGTCTTTTATTTTGAGTTCCGGAACAGGTGGTCTTGCCTCGATACTATCAAAGCGCGTAAGTTCCGTATCAAGTTCATGAGGGCTTAACATGCCAATGGTGCGGTCCAGGTCCTTTGATTTTAAGAGGAGCTGCTCGATATGTTCCATAGCTTCAACCCCATAGGTGGTTCGGGCATTTAGGAGTGCACGGGAAAGCTCTTCTTTTGCGCATTCCTCGCAGATCAGTTCCCTGTGATATTTGATCGATTTTTTGTTGACAAAATTGAACCTGCGTTTTAACAGGCAGAACCTGCAGATATTCACATGGTCAGCCTCAAGCTGGAAGCCCCTTAGCATTTCTAAAAATTCGGATTCAAGTCTGCTGTCCCCCCCACTGGCGATCATTATACGGCTGGATAACCGCAGCAGTTCGATCAGTTCTTCGGGTGGGCGGTATTCCTCTTTTTTATCCCTGATCACCCTGAATCGAAGAGGGCGGGGACCGGTGGAGGTTTTCCTTAAGATCAGCTCTCCAATAAAAAGAGGGCTCTTTTTCTTGTCCCTGATCGGCAGCACGATGATCTTTGATCTTTCAGCACTTACGAGTGTCCATAATGTCATTGCAGGAGTCTCAATGGTCGGTTCTGTATAAGTAATATTTGCGATATATTATCACATATATAATATTTAATAACACTCTTCCACAAAATCCTCTTGGTGTGCCAAAAACTTATAATATATAAAATCCAATATTATAATTCTAGAGGGATGAATAATGGCAGAACTTCAAAACGTATCTGCACAGGATGCCAAGGCAGGGGCAAACAAGATTGCTCATCATGGTCCTGTTGTAAAACCCACCGGGATATTTATCCTTGACAGGAGTCTGGGCGGTGGATTGCCGGCAAGGTCGCTGGTCTACTTTTCAGCAGACGCGAGATCGATGTCCGAAGTATTCCTTTACCAGTTCACCCAGGCACGCAAGACCTACTATTTTACAACAAGCCGAAGACCCGTGTTCATCCAGAATGATATACTTAATTTGAACTTTGATCCCTCCAATGTTACGTTTGTGGACATCTATAGTGAATATTACCTCACACAATTTGGGGAGATGGTGGACAATATTGGGAATGAGTACGTTGATGCAAAGATCATCGAGTTCACCGAATACAATCTCAAGAACATCGTAACCGATGCGAAGGATGAAGATGTCAATATCATTATTGATAATTTCTCGTTCTACATGAATCTCAATGTCAATCTTGGATTACTGAAACGGTTGACCAATATATTGTATGAGACAACCAAGGAAATGGACTGTCTCACCTATCTATTTGGTCTTAAGAACAGCCATCCGGAGAGCGTTGAGAATGATATACTCAATTCATCCGATGTGATCTTTGATGTGGCTCTCGACCGGGGTATAGATAAGATCACAAGTAAGCTTGCGATCCCGAAGATCCGTGGAATGGTGCCGAGCGCTGACATGATCAAGTTCAAGGTCGGCGATGGTGTCCAGATCGACACGTCAAGAGATATCGCGTGATCTTAACGTATCGGGGTTAAACTCGTATCAGACCCGTGCACCGGCAGTCGCGTTCATGCATGAGCAATTACGTTTTGCAGGCAGCTTTGAAACCGCATCCGATATCACCCCTAAGAGCACGTCCTTTGCGCCTTCGAGTGTTTCTATCACTTCATCAACTGTCAGTTTCCCGTCACCCATCCCGCATGCGTAGTTAGTGACCGTACAGATGGATGCATAACACAACTCCAGCTCTTTTGCAAGTATCACTTCCGGTATACCTGTCATGCCAACCACATCCCCGAACTGGCGTATCATGTTTATTTCTGCCCTTGTCTCAAAACGCGGACCCTCAGTGCAGGCATAAACACCTTCATCATATGTGATGCTTCTCTTTTCAAGGGAATCTTTGAGGCATTTTTTAATTTCAGGACAGTAGGGTTCCACCATATCCACATGTACTGTTTCGTTGTCAAAAAAAGTTGAGACCCTGTTCTTTGTAAAATCCAGGAAGTCATCGGGAATAACGAAACTACCCATGGGGTGGTTCTTCATGGTACCGACCGAATTGGTTGAAATAACCCGTTTTGCTCCGAGTTCTTTTGCAGCCCACACATTGGCTCGATAGTTGATCCTGTGCGGAGGGGTATGCTCCTGTGTACCGGCATGTCTGGGTATAATAGCAACCTGCCGCTTTTTCATTTCACGGGTGTATGCAGTAACGTTGCCATAGGGTGTACTGATCATCCGGTAACTACAATCTTCAAAAGAGGTAAAACCAACACCTCCAAGGATCACAGCCGATATCTCAGGATCCTGTTCTCGCTGATTCTTTCGTATCTTTTGTTTCTGCATCCCTGGCACCTGTCGAGATCTTTATTCCTATCAGGGCGATTATAACCGCACCTACGGTGGAGTACACAAAGTATTGAAGTGCAACCTCAGGTGTTGTATATTCGTCTATAACCGAACTGATGGACAGGAGATAAGTGCTTGCACTCCAGAACAGCAGACCCAGTGAGGTCACGAAGAATGCAGGAGAAAGATGGCGGATTATCGGTCTTCCATTCATTTTAATATCCATGATATTGCCAAGGTTTGCACACAATGCGGCTGCTACGAACCACCAGATCGAAGCATTAACAAAGACCGTTATCAGTGTCAGGGTCCCGTAGTACCAGACACCGCCATTGTTATAGTACCCCCAGACTTCCAACAAACCCCGGATTATTGCGATAACTCCGATAAGCACGGCTGCGGTGTAGGTTATGAATGAGACCTTACCGCCGTAGAATGACGTATTCATCTTTTCTGCGAACACGGCAAATGCATCGTCAAGCCCGAATCCCCTGTAGAGCATGTACAGACCCACTGCTGCCAGTATGCCAATAACAGCACCTTCCGGGTAGTTTGCCAGCAAAAAGACTGCATATATAAGTGAGGCAAGCCCCAGTGGCACGAAAAATGTCTGAGATATCTTAGGGTCGCTGAATGCGTGTTTTAATATGTAGTAGGTACTTTCAAGGTTTGCGCTCTGCATAACAACTATGCGTTTCACAGAGTCTATCTTGATCCTTGACTGTATGATTGGAACCAGTGTTTCATCCTCGGCACCATCCGAGATAAATATAGCACTTTTTGCATTGAATTCTTCCAGTATCTTATCAAACTGATGGGAGATCTTCTGGTCGGATATGATGCCTATGTTCTTGTCGCCTGCAAGTGATATTATCTCTGCATCCACACCCTTTGCCCGCAAATCATCAAGTACCTTGACGCCGCCAAATATCGTGTTCGTATCAGAATCTTCGGGGTCCGCAGTTGCGAGTTTGACAGCAGCTTCAATATTATTCTCACGCCCGATCACCGGGGTCGTGACTTTTGCCTTTTCTCCAAGATCGTTATCCCTGTCGATACATATTACCAGTGTTTCCATGAAACCTCTTTATGTAATCTAAAAGGAAAATATAAATAGATTCTGATAAAAATTTATCCAATGTGTTGTACCAGATGCATAAATAGTATGGACGCTGGTCTACAGTTCATCTATCAACCACCGTGCCCATTTCAGTTTCTTTTTTTTCATAGGTGATACATGGGTATCTTCAAGGTCAAAACCAATGATCGTGATACTCGCTGCATTGAACTCCTTTGCTAGATAGGCACACCTGTCCCCATCCGTGAATCCCCCAAAATTATGAACATTCTTCAGGGGTCCGGACTGGGTCGTGCCTATGATGTCCTTAAGGCGTGGCACGTATTTTTCGAGCTTATCGATATTGTCACCATGGGCGTGGACAACAGCAATTGAACCTTCCTGATTTGCAATGATCTCTTTTTCCACATCCCCGTCAAGGTCGGTCACAATGATGTCCGGGATAATTCCGGTGTCCACCAGTACTGCAGTGGCTCCGTCTGCTGCTATTATTACGTAGTCGTCCGGGTCTATTAGCTTAAGATCGTCAGGGAGAACGGGTGCATTCCCGCAGACAAGGACATCTTTTCCCTGGACGAGTTCTGTAAGTACTTCAGTGCCCACGGAATTTGCGTCAGTCAGCATCTCTGAAAGGATAATGGAAGCGCGTTCGTCCCCTTCCCTGCTGAACCCGAAGTCGTCAAGTATCTGCAGGTATATCGGTTCCCAGAGGTCAAAATCCATAAGAACTCCAGCTCTAAACCGCCGTGATGCCAATATGCATGGGTACGCCTTCCACGTCCCAGTCCTTGAACAGTGTTCCGGTGGCGTCAACATCCAGTCCTATGACAAGTACCTTTGCACGAACCTCTTTTGCAATAAACAGTTCCATGTCCAGGACAAGGTCCAACACGCGTTCGTCATCGATCCTGATGATTGCCTTGATGTTCTCATCCACTGCAAGGTCGAGTTCCTTTCGCATATCCTGCACCCTGCGGATAACCTCTCTTGAGAAACCCTCTGATTCGATCTCCCGGTTGAGCCTTGCATCAACATACACCATTCCGCCGCTGGACTCGGCGTTTGCCACATTTTCAGGAAGCGTTTCCTTGAAATCGACCATGTCGCCAGTAACGGTTGCAGTGTTGCCGTCAGGAAGTGTAACCTCAAACTCACCGGTCTCTGCAAGTGCTGTTTTCATAAGGGCTGCATCTGCCTGTTTTATGGCGCCTATCACCTTGCCGGCATCGCCTTTGAATACCGGTCCTATGCCGGACGGGGTGGGTATGGCTTCAACTCCAAGTTCATCCCAGGTCTCACCTACACCTGTCAGGACAATATCCTTTGAGTTTGTCTGGTCCATAAGCACCGATCTCAGTTCATTGACCGCAGAGGCACTCTGTTCGTTCTTGGGAGTGATGACAATACGGGATACCGGCCATCTCAGTTTGCGTCCGACCTTCTGGCGGGCATTGGATGCTGATTCCACAATGGACTGGATGGTCTTCATGTGGGATTCGAGTTCTTTATCAACAAGGGTATCGTCGGCAACAGGCCAATCGCACATGTGTACAGATACCGGTGCATCAGGGTCGACGTTCCTGACAAGGTTCTGGTACATCTCCTCTGCCAGATGTGGCATGAACGGTGCGATAAGTCTGGTGGTTGTGATGAAAACATCATACAGGACCCTGTATACTGCGAGTTTGTCAGGGTCGTCTGCTTCCACCCATGTCCTGGGCCTGATCAGCTGGATATACCATCTTGAGAGGTCTTCCAGAATAAATTCAGTGATGGCGCGGATTGCCTTGTGCAGCATGTAGTTATCCATTGCAGCATCCACGTCGCGGATAACTGCCTGCATACGGGAGAGTATCCACCTGTCTTCCTTGCGCAGGTGCTTAGAAACAGATTCAAGGGATACTTTCTGGGGGTCAAAGCTGTCAAGCACCATATACGGAAGCGGGAAGCGGTATACGTTCCAGAGGATGTTCACTGTCCTGTGGACGTTTGCGACCTCGTCTCCGTGGAATCTCAGGTCGTCCCATGGTGAACTGGCTGAGAGGACGTATGCACGCAGGGTGTCTGCTCCGTATTTTGCAATTACATCGGCAGGTTCGACCACGTTTCCGATGCTCTTTGACATCTTCTTGCCTTCGCCGTCAAGGGTGAATCCGTGCATAAGCACGCTCTTATACGGTGCTTTCCCGAGTGCGACCATGCTTGCACCCAATTGCGAGTAGAACCATCCGCGGGTCTGGTCGTGTCCTTCGGTTATGAAATCTGCTGGCCACCATGTGTCAAAATCCTCAGTTGTATGCGGGAAGTTCAGTGTTGCCCAGGAGGCAACAGCCGAATCGAACCACACGTCAAACACATCGGGAACACGGGACATGGTGCCTCCGCATTCACAAGGGATGGTGATCTCGTCCACATAAGGACGGTGAAGCTCGGTCTTTTCATCAGCTCCGGATTTTTCGATGAGTTCCTGTTTTGTACCGATCACCTCTATTTTGCCACAGGTCTTGCATTTCCATACCGGTATGGGTATTCCCCAGTAGCGCTGGCGTGAGATACACCAGTCACGTGCACCATCAACCCAGTCCTTGAATCGTGCAGAACCTGCCCAGTCAGGATACCATTTCACTTTTTCGATCTCTGAAAGCATGTCTTCTTTCAGTTCTGATATCTTCAGGAACCACTGTTCGGTTGCGAGATAGATGATCGGTGTCTTGCAGCGCCAGCAGTGACCGTACCTGTGGGTGATCGTTTCCTCAGCCAGCAGGTTACCACGTTCGTTGAGGTCGTCCATCACCATCCTGTTGGCGTCTACGATGTTCATTCCTGCGTATTTGCCTGCTTCTTCCGTATAGTTGCCTGCCGGACCCACCGGGCAGAATATAGGCAGGTTGTTCCTGATGCCGACTTCAAAGTCCTCCATACCATGACCGGGCGCAATGTGTACGCAGCCTGTGTTCTCGGCTGTGACGTAATCTGCAAGGTATACTCCGTGCCGGAACTCTGCCTGCACAGGTATCACATCGGCAAGTGGATGCTCGTAGGTAAGTTTTGTGAGTTCCTCGCCAAGCATTGTACCGACAATTTCGAAATCGGTGTACCTGCCTTTCCTGAGGACGTTGTCAACCAGTTCGGTTGCGATTATCAGTATCTCTTTGTGCCCGTCCCCTGCGGTTGCAAGTACCTTTGAGTATTCGAAGGACGGATGGACTGCCACTGCGATGTTTGAGGGGATGGTCCAGGGGGTTGTGGTCCAGATGACGATGTAGGTGTCTTCTTCCCCTTTTACTTTGAACTTGATGTAGATGGACGGATCGGTGCGGTTGTCGTATTCCACTTCCGAGTCAGCGATCGCGGTTTCGCATCTCGGGCACCAGTTGACCACGCGTTTGCCCTGCTCGAGCAGACCTTTCTCATGCCCCTGTTTGAGCGCCCACCATGCAGCTTCGAGATATTCATCACGAAGGGTCATGTAGGGTTCTTTCCAGTCAAGCCATGCCCCGAGCATCTGGAACTGTTCGGTCATTTCGTCTTTCTGGGTCAGTGCGAATTCCTT
>JAFGQV010000042.1 GCA_016935475.1 Methanosarcinaceae archaeon | reverse complement strand
TTGACAGGATCGCAAAAGCGCATTTCCTTGGAAGAATGGCTGAATCGTGTTTTGAACTTGCACTGAGCAGACGTTCTGCGGACGATAAGGACCATTACTCGAACAAACGTTTGAAACTCACAGGCGACCTGATGGAAGACCTGTTCAGAGTGGCATTCAACAGGCTTGCGAGAGACGTCAAATACCAGCTTGAAAGAGCGAATATGCGGAACCGGGAACTGAACGTTGTTACCCTTGTGCGTGCGGATGTCCTGACAGATCGCTTGCAGCATCCACTTGCAACTGGTAACTGGGTTGGCGGCAGGACGGGTGTATCGCAACTTCTTGATAGGACCGATTATATCACTGCATTATCCCACCTACGGCGTGTCATATCTCCATTATCAAGGGCACAGCCACACTTTGAAGCGCGAGACCTTCACCCGACACAATGGGGACGGTTATGCCCTTCAGAAACACCTGAAGGTCCCAATTGTGGACTGGTGAAGAATTTTGCCCAGATGGTCGAGTTGTCCACAGGCACAGGAGACACGAATGCAATTAAGAATGTCCTCTACAACCTGGATGTCACTCCAACTTCCATTCATATAGATATTGATCAGATTCCTGTATATGAGTCCGATCCAGATATCTACGCAGATGAACCGGAAACTATTTCCAGTGGAACTAAAAATGTGGCTATCTTTGCAGATAAGGATTTTCTGGAGAAGGGTTTAGAGACGAATGAGGATACTATCTTCGGGGGAATCCTGGATGAAGAATGAAGCAAAAATATTCTTGAATGGTGAACTGATTGGAACACATGCCAACCCTATTGAACTGGTACATAATATAAGGCAACAGCGAAGAATGGGGGTTTTGTCTGAACAGGTAAACGTCACGTTATATGAAGACACCCAGGAAGTGATCATCAATTCAGATATAGGACGTGCACGAAGACCGCTTATTATTGTAGAGGACGGAAAAACGCTCATTGAGCAAGAGCAGATTGAAATGCTGAAGAGAGGGGAGATCATATTTGTTGACCTGGTAAATGCGGGATACATAGAGTATCTCGATTCTGAAGAAGAGGAAAATGCGTATATTGCTCTTTATGAGTCCGATCTTACGCCCAACCATACACATCTTGAGATCGACCCGTCTCTTATTCTTGGGATATGTACAGGCATGCTGCCGTATCCGGAACATAATGCATCACCCAGGAATACCATGGGTGCAGCAATGATCAAACAATGTATAGGCATAGCTACCGCGAACACAAAACTGCGGCCAGATACCCGCGCACATGTTCTGCATTATCCTCAAAAGGCACTTACAACGACACAGACATCAGGCGCCATACATTTTGATGACCGCCCGGCCGGGCAGAATTTCGTTGTGGCAGTGTTGTCATACGAAGGACATAATATTGAAGATGCCCTGGTATTTAACAAGGGTGCCATCGAAAGGGGACTTGGCAGAAGTCATTTCATAAGAACCTTTGAAGGGGAAGAGCGGCGCTATCCTGGTGGTCAGGAGGATAAGTTCGAGATCCCGGATTCCGAATTCAGGGGTGCGCGAAGTGCCGAGGCATATGCTAACCTGGATGTGGATGGTCTTGTTAACCCCGAAACGATCGTAGGTCCAAATGATGTCCTGATCGGAAAAACCAGTCCTCCCAGATTCCTCGAAGAGCCGACTGATTTCGGGATAGCAGTAGAACAGCGAAGGGAAAGTGCCATCACAATGCGCTCGAACGAAAAAGGAATTGTGGACACTGTCATCCTCACTGAATCCATAAACGGGACAAGGCTTGCGAAAGTCAAGGTCCGGGACCAGAGGATCCCTGAGATCGGTGACAAATTCGCATCCAGACACGGTCAGAAAGGTGTTATTGGACTGATCGTCCCGTACCATGACATGCCATTCACAGAAGGCGGAATGGTTCCTGACCTCCTGCTCAACCCACACGCAATTCCTTCCCGTATGACGGTGGGACATGTTCTGGAAATGATCGGAGGTAAAGTTGGTTCAATGGAAGGCAGGCGCATCAATGCCACCGCGTTCTCAGGAGAGAGTGAAAAGGACCTTCGAATGGCACTTAAGGAACATGGTTTTGCCCATACTGCAAAAGAAGTGTTCTATGATGGTGTGACCGGGAAGAAGATCCAGGCAGACGTATTCGTTGGTGTTATCCTATACCAGAAACTGCACCACATGGTTGCATCGAAGATCCATGCCAGGTCCCGTGGTCCTGTACAGGTGCTGACACGCCAGCCCACAGAAGGACGGGCACGCGAAGGAGGGCTTCGGTTTGGTGAGATGGAAAGGGATGTACTGATCGGGCACGGTGCTGCAATGACACTAAAAGAAAGACTGCTTGACGAGTCTGACAAGGTGGTTGAACTCGTATGCGGACATTGCGGGATGATCGCGACCTTTGATAGGAAGCGAAATGTAAGATTCTGTTCAAACTGCAGTTCAGAAACAGATATCCATCCTGTGGAGATGAGCTATGCGTTTAAATTGCTGCTGGATGAGATCAAATCTCTTGGTGTGGCACCGCGACTTAAACTTGAAGATGCTGTGTAGGTGATGTGAAATGGACAACATGATACCTTCTATTCCAAAACGGATCGCTGCAATCAAATTTGGACTGATCTCCCCCAAAGAGATCAGGAAAATGAGTGTTACAGCGATCATAACAGCCGACACATATGATGATGACGGCTACCCTATCGACATGGGACTGATGGACCTGCGACTTGGTGTGATCGATCCGGGTCTTAAATGCAAGACCTGTGTGGGCAGGGCCGGGGAATGTCCCGGTCATTTCGGGCATATTGAACTTGTTGCACCTGTCATACATGTGGGGTTCAATAAGACGATCCGAAAGACCTTACGCTCAATATGCCGAAAATGCAGCAGTTTATTGCTTGAGCCGGCAAAGAAAAAAGAATATCTTGAGCAGTTTGCCACATTCAAAGAGATGGGGCACCTTCCGGATGAGATCGCCAGCAATGTTGCTAAAGAAGCTGCGAAGACAAAGGTCTGCCCGTACTGCGGAGAGGTGCAGCAGCCGATAAAGTTCGAAAAACCGGTGGAATACATCGAAGACGGGCACAAGCTCACTCCTTCAGAGATACGCGACAGGTTCGAGAACATCTCTGATGAGGATGTGCGTGTCCTGGGCATGGACCCTGATAGTGCAAGACCGGAATGGATGATATTAACAGTCCTTCCTGTACCACCTGTGACGGTTCGTCCGTCCATTACCTTAGAATCTGGTCAGCGCAGTGAGGATGACCTCACACACAAACTTGTAGATATAATACGTATTAACCAGCGTTTCCAGGAAAACCGTGAAGCTGGGGCCCCTCAGTTGATCATAGAAGACCTGTGGGAACTGTTGCAGTACCATGTTACCACCTTCTATGACAACGAAGTGTCAGGTGTGCCTCCTGCACGTCACAGATCTGGCAGGCCGCTTAAGACACTGTCCCAGCGACTGAAAGGAAAGGAGGGCAGGTTTAGAGGAAGTCTGTCAGGAAAACGTGTCAATTTCTCGGCACGTACCGTTGTATCCCCTGATCCGAACCTCAGTATCAATGAAGTGGGTGTGCCTCTTGCCATCGCTATGCAGATGACGATCCCTGTGAGGATCATACAAAGAAATCTGGAACTTATGCAAACGTATGTGTCCCGTGGAAATGAGGTCCACCCCGGTGCAAATTATGTCATACGCGCAGACGGACGGCGTCTTAAGGTTACAGAAGCCAATCGTGAAGAACTCGCTGAGAAACTGGAACCCGGCTGGACCGTTGAGAGAAAGTTACAGGACGGGGACATTGTACTGTTCAACAGGCAGCCATCCCTTCATAAGATGAGTATCATGGCACACATTGTGAAGGTGCTGCCCAATAAGACCTTCAAGTTGAATCCTGGTGTATGTCCTCCTTACAATGCTGACTTTGATGGTGACGAGATGAACATGCATGTGCTACAGACAGCTGAGTCCAGGGCAGAAGCGAAAATCCTGATGCAGGTGCAGGAGAACATCCTATCGCCGCGTTTCGGTGGTCCGATCATCGGTGGGATACATGACCATATCTCAGGCATGTTCCTGCTAACAAGGAATGAAAAGATGATCAGCAAGAATGATGCCCTTGAACTGCTCAGGAAGTCAGATATAAGGGAACTAAGGGATCCTGCCGGGTATAATGACGCTGGGGAGCCGTACTGGACTGGGAAGCAGATATTCAGCCACATCCTTCCAAAAGGGCTCAATCTTGAATTCCCGGCAGAGGTATGCTTTAATTGTGACGAATGTAAAAAATCACAATGTGAGAACGATGCATATGTTGTGATCAAAGATGGGGGACTGATCCTTGGTACCATCGATGAAAGGTCCATCGGGGCGTTCAAAGGTATTGTTCTTGACACCATCGTGAAACAATATGGCACCACAGCAGGTGCTAAATTTGTAGATGATGTTACACGGCTTGCAATTCGCGGGATAATGCGTACAGGACTCAGTTTTGGTATTAGTGACGAGGATATTCCAAAGGAGGCAGAGATGCAGATTGCAGGGGTTATGGCTGATGCTGAAGAAGAGGTCAAGCAGCTGATCCAGGCATATATAGCAAAGGAGCTCGAACCACTGCCAGGCAGAACACTTGCGGAGACCATCGAGATGAAGATCATGCAAAAACTGGGTAAAGCCAGGGACCAGAGTGGTGCCATTGCAGGTAATCACCTTGGACTGGAAAACTCTGCTGTGATAATGGCAAAATCAGGTGCAAGGGGTTCGATGCTGAACCTGACCCAGATGGCGGCGTGTGTTGGGCAGCAGGCAGTTCGTGGAGAACGTATCCGAAGAGGGTATGCAGGTAGAACTCTGCCTCACTTTAAAAAAGGTGACCTGGCTGCAGACGCACATGGTTTTGTCAAGGCTAGCTACAAGAGCGGGCTCAATCCCACTGAATACTTCTTCCACTCCATCGGTGGTCGTGAGGGTCTCGTGGATACTGCGGTCCGTACATCACAGTCAGGATACCTCCAGAGGCGGCTTGTTAATGCCCTGCAGGACCTGGAAGTCCAGTATGATGGCACTGTACGTGAAACCCGTGGCGTTGTTGTACAGTTCAAATATGGCGAGGATGGGATCGACTCCACCAAGAGCGACTATAGTAAACCCGAGGCAGTGCACAGGGTTGTTGAAGCAATTACAGGTAAAGAGGTGGCATAAATGGCTATAAGTGAAGCAACGATCGACTCGATGATCAGCAATCTTCCGCTTCCAAAGAACATTCTCACGACGCTCAAGGAAGACGTTATGAAGGTGGGTGTCACCAAAAAAGAGATGGAAGAGATCATCAAGCGTGTTGTGGAGAATTATGAATACGCCTGTGTTGAGCCTTGTGAGGCTGTGGGTGTGGTGTCTGCCCAGTCCATTGGTGAACCTGGCACACAGATGACAATGCGTACTTTCCACTATGCTGGTGTGGCTGAGATCAACGTTACACTTGGTTTACCACGTCTTATAGAGATCGTGGATGCAAGAAAGACGCCCAGTACGCCGATGATGACCATTGCACTCGAAAAGGGGTACGCGACAGACAGGGATATGGTCCGTACCCTTGCATGGGAGATCGAGGCCACTCATATCGAGCACCTGGCAGATGTTACAACTGACCTGGCAAATATGCAGCTTATTGTTGACCTGAATGAGAAAACACTCGTTCAAAGAAATGTCACTGTTGATGATGTTGCAGATAAGCTCCGTGATGGTCTTGGTGTGCTGGTGAAGATCTCAGATGTTGTGGATAACCAGATAATTATAACACCGGATAAACCATCGTATCGGGAACTCCTCCAGATTGCAAAGAATATACATAATATTACCCTTAAAGGTATAGAAGGCATCAAGAGGGTTGTCATTCGAAAGGATGGGGAAGAATATACTCTCTATTCCGAGGGGTCGGTACTCAAGAAAGTCCTTCAGGTCGAAGGAGTGGATGTGACAAGAACCTATACCAACAATATCGGTGAGATATATGAGGTGTTTGGTATTGAGGCTGCCAGGAACTCGATCATAAAGGAAGCTATGGATACTCTGCGTGAGCAGGGTCTTACTGTGGATATCCGGCACATCATGCTCGTCGCTGACATTATGAGCTGTGACGGTGAGGTAAAACAGATCGGACGCCATGGTATTTCGGGTGAGAAGGCAAGTGTGTTTGCCCGTGCAGCTTTTGAGGTCACTGTTAACCATCTTCTTGATGCTGGAATGCGTGGAGATGTGGATGAACTGAACGGCGTTACTGAAAATATTATTGTCGGACAGCCCATTAAAATGGGGACCGGGGACGTACACCTGGTCGTTAAAAGAGGGGTTATGGGGTAATTTGAAACTGCGGGTTCTTATCAGGGGTATGCGACTTTCTTCATTGACTGAAAAGTCGAATTGACAGTTAGTGGCTACCCGCCCACAACCAGAAAGTAGATATATTGAATTAGTCATTAGAATAGGAACCTTGATTTGGGACCAAAAAAAGAGTTGATGCAAATGGATATTAATATTGATAAAGCGTTAATAAAAGTTATCAGGACCGGGGCAGTGGTAATTGGATCAAAACGCACTATTGATGCAGCAGT
>JAFGQV010000041.1 GCA_016935475.1 Methanosarcinaceae archaeon | reverse complement strand
TTGGGTTCGTTTGCCAGTGCACGCGCAATTGCCACCCTCTGACGCATTCCGCCTGAGAGTTCAAACGGATAGCTATTCCTGAACTGTTCAAGTCCCACGAGTTCCAGGTATTTCTCTGCCACCCCGCGGGCATCTTTCTTTTGTATACCCTGCATTAGAGGTCCGAATGCGATGTTGTCGATCACCGTCCTCCACGGGAACAGAGAGTATTCCTGAAATACCATACCGCGTTTTGGGTCCGTACCTGTGATCTGCACCCCGTCAAGTGTGATGTTACCGGATGTGGGTGAGTCAAGCCCTGCTATGATCCGCAGGAGGGTGGTCTTTCCGCAGCCAGAGGGACCTATGAAACACACAAACTCCCCATCCTGTACCTCAAGGTTCACGCTATCCAGTGCACCGGTTGAATCACCGTCTTCTTTTTCAAATGTCCGGGAAACACTGTTCACTGTTACCCTGCCCAATCACATCACCTCTCCAGCACGCCATTTAAGGAGCTGCTTGTCCGTGAAGTGCCTGAATGCCCTGTCGATTATAAGGCCCAGAACACCAAGGAGAAGCATATACACGAGCACAGAATCCATCTGGTGAAGGTAATAGTGCCACCATATCTTGTGTCCAAGACCATTCTTGCTGACACCGAACATCTCTGCAGCAACAAGACACATCCAGCCGATCCCCATGGCGATCCGTATACCTGCCACAATGGACGGCAGCGCAGACGGTAGTGCCACGTACCGTATCAGGTCACGGTCACGCATACATCCCAGCACCCTTGCAGCCTCAACATATACCCGCGGTATGCCCTTAAAACCCGTAAAGGTATTGATGATGATGGGAAAAACCGCCCCAAGGAATACCACAAAACCGGCTGATCGGTGAGTGAGACCGAACCAGACAATAGCAAAAGGTATCCACGCAAGCGGTGGGATAGGGCGAAGGATCTCGATCAGGGGATCAAGGATCCGGTTTGCGGTCTTGAACCATCCCATGATAATACCAATGGGAATCCCGATCACAAGGGCAAGGACCATACCAATAGCAAAGTGGAGCAGGCTGACCCAGGTATCCGTAAAGATCACACCGTTTTCTATAACTTCAAGAAAAGAAGCCAATGCATCCGTAAAACTCGGCAGAAGCAGTTTGTTTTTCACTATCAGGTCAGACGCTAACTGCCACAATGTAAGTGCGGCGATTATTGATATCGCTTCGAGACCTTTCTGTTCCAGTGCTTCTATGAGTTTTTTTTTCATGCATCCTCCGGTATTCCGAAGGTGTAGAGACCTCCGGAGCCGGTATAGGATACGTTTTGTTCATTCATGTATCTTGCCATTAACAGGCATTATTCTTTCACTGCTTCATAGAAACTGAGATCGAATATGTCATCCTTTGTAAGTGGCTGGTCTATGTAACCCAGTTCATACTGCACCTGTGTGTATTCCACTGTTGAGTCCACGATCAGGTTCGGGTCAGAGATCCATTCACCGTCCCATTCGGCAAGGGATTTTTCTACCTTTTCCACTTCCAAACCGGTCTTCCCTGCAAATATGGCTGCTGCCTCGTCGACATGGGCTTTGTTGTATTCAGTTGCCCTGATATGGGTCTTTACGATCTGCTTGACCAGTTCGGGATTGTCGCGTATGAGTTCCCCGCTGACCAGCAGCACACAGCATGCATGATTTGGTAGCATCTCGCCTGACGCCACCACTGAACGCCCGTTCCCTTCGCTCTCAATGATCGCAGGTGCGGGGTGTGGCAGGAAGACAGCATCAACCTGTCCCGCAGATATGGCGGTTGTTGCATCCCCCGGACCCATGCCCACTATCTCAACGTCATTGTCAGGGTCGATTCCGTTTTCCCTGAGCCAGTTCCTTAATAGCGTATCCTGGATCGTACCTGCCGGGAAGGTTGCGATCTTTAAACCTTTCAGGTCTTCCGGACCTGTATAGTTAAACTCGGGTCGGAGAACCAGATTCGAACCCTGTGTTTGAACTCCTGCAACGATCTTTGCATCCAGACCTGAGCTAATTGCAGATATGACCGGGGCGGCGCCCACATAAGCAGCATCCAGCTCACCTGCAAGCATTGCCTGCATCTCAGGTGCACCTGTTGGGAATTCATGGTCTGTGATGGTCTCTATCCCAAAGGAGGCAAGGTCTTCAACCCACCAGCCTTTTTCCTGTGCGGTCATGAACGCGATCTGGTGTGTGCTGGGCTGGTAACCGAAGTCCAGTTCTGTGATCTTTTCTTCCTGGGGTTCTGCACATCCTGATACGAACAATGCAGCCAGTAACAAAATTGTAGTAAATATAGTACCTTTGAGCTTTGTCATTTTTTCACCTTATAGCCGGTAAAAACGTTGATAAGCCTTATTCGTTTGAACACCTTATATATCAGTTGCCATCTGGTCACAATTATGTCCTAAAAGTATTAATGTTCTCAAATATATTATACAAATGTGAGAATAGAAAGGAGAAAAAAGATGAACATTGCGGATAAAGTTATTAATGCAGCATTCGAATCTGACGAGATTTTCCAGCAACGGCTTTCAAAAGTGATCAAGGAGGACCTTGGGCTCACAGCTCTTGAATTTTCAGAACAGGCGAATATCCCTCCAAGCACTCTCTACAAGATCCTTTCAGGGAACAGGGAACCAAACATAAAAACACTTCGCCAGATAGTGAGGACCATACGCAGGATCGAGAAATCCGAGTACGGCGAGTTCATTGCAGTGATAGCGGCGCGTCCTGTGCTTGACAGTATCAGTGAAACAAAAAGGAAGATCGGTGATACACTTGTTACCATCAGGGAGTATTCTGCGACCTCAATGGAAGGAGCGATCGTTGCGGCTGTCCGTGCCGAGCGGGAGGGGGCAAAAGCCGTAGTATGCGCACCCATCGTCAGCACAACGATTGAAAAGATCCTGCGGATCCCGGTTGCTACGATCATGCCAAAGAACAGTTTGCTCGATGCGATAGAAACTGCGGCGCGGAAGTTTGGGTGAAAAACTAATGTAGCAATGAATTAAACATTTGCAGAATCAAAGTCCAAGAATGGTGGGGGTATCAGAAAGGAGATCATTTACTAATCCCTTTGTGTAATACAACTACTTTTTCTTGAAATATATTTATTCCAACCCTCATTATCACCTCGAGTTATTATCTTTATTATTTCAAAGTGTTTGTCTTCATATTGCGGGTGGGATTTTATAAAATCATATACAGTTGAAAGACCGCACCACCCATCTGTATATCCTTTTTCATGTAAACCTTTTGAAGGATAATAGTTAAAACGCCTATACATACTATTGTTACATTCGATTTTTCGAAGATAATCGGCTAACCACTCTCCATATTCAATATACAAATTGAGTTGTTCAAAAAACTGACCAGAATCTATTCCTTGTAATTTACGAATGGTTTGCATTATCTGACTTTTATTTTCATCACCAATTAAAAAAGCATCAATAAATTTATTTTTTGGAATTAAGTAGCCTTTGCCACTTTTTTTGTATTTCCCATCTCTATCCTTTACCATATATAGGATATTTCCATTACCCAAATCCAAAAATATGCGTTTGTTTGCTGACCAGATTGTCCTAGGTTTACGAATCCACCAAAAACTGCATTTTATGCCATCATCGTGTACACTAAACCGTCGAAATTTGAATATGGGTACATCAAACAACCATATCATCTTTTGATAAAATGATTCACGAGCGCGTATAATCTCTGTAGAAATTGAGGAATGTTGCAGTTCTATAACTAAACCGTTTCGATTCCGTATATCTGCCCTATGTCTCACTCCATGCTTATCGATTGTAACTTCACAGTATTTTTCGTTTACTAATTCTTTCCAGCCTAAATGCCACTCTGATTCCTCACTCCAAGAATCACATTCTACCCTTGATTTGTGAGCAAAGTGCGAAATTTTAATTTTTCCTGGTTTAAAAATGACTTCACCTTTGCAAAGCGGACAATGTAATTCATTTTTTTTAACTTCCAAAGACTTACATGCTTTTACTTTAGTCCCGTCTTTGTTTTCAGCATACAGCATCAACACAAATATTTGATAGCATACAATATAAAAATAGCTCATACAGTTTTTGTCCGTTATATTATTGCTATTGGATGGAAAATTGTTTACCACATCAAAAGAAAGAAGAGGCATAAAAAGGAATTGAACTGTTGACAAAATAAATATTTCAATTGGTTCTGTGGGAGAGAATCTAACTAAATGGTGTCCCGTCTGCAAACCATTAAATAAACCTCTGACCCAATATATTAACCCTGAGAGTGGATGGAGCAGTAAGTTTGACAAAATGGCATTCGTTTGTATCTGACGAGGTATTCGAAAAACTTGACACTTCTGCCGACGGTCTGAGCATAAGCCAGGCTGAGGAGCGGCTCACGAGATACGGCAGGAATGAGATCGTAGGAGAGAAGAAAGAGACAAGATTGAAGGTATTCCTGAGGCAGTTTGCGAATGTATTAATCGTTATCCTGATAATTGCGGCGGTTGTTTCCTTTGCCATCGGTGAGGTCGTTGATGCTGGCACAATTATGTTGATCGTGCTACTGAATGCGTTACTTGGATTCACTCAGGAATGGAAAGCTGAAAAGGCAATGGAAGCCTTAAAGCGTATGCTCGGGCAGCGGTCCACTGTTGTTCGTGGCGGGGAATCGGTTGAGATCGATGCGGCACTTATCGTACCCGGTGATGTGGTGGTACTTGAAATGGGCGAAAAGCTGCCCGCTGATGTCTATATTTTTGAGTCCAACAGCCTGGCAATGGACGAAGCACCGCTTACCGGCGAATCCACATCTGTTGAAAAAAATATAGGAGCCGTGGCTGAAGATGCCATCCTTGTAGAGCGAAGCAACATCGCCTTTATGGGTACCACGGTGGCGAATGGCTGGGGAATGGGCGTTGTTGTAAATACCGGGATGAACACTGAGTTCGGGAAGATCGCAGGACTTGCACAGGAGGTGGAAGAGGAGGAGACACCCCTTGCAAAGAGATTGAACGTCCTTGGAAAACGTATCGGCGAGATAGCCCTTATTATTGCGGGTCTTGTCATCCTTGTAGGTCTCATCCAGCAGCGTGACCTTGTTGAGATGTTCTTTATAGGTGTTTCGCTGTCTGTGGCGGTCATACCCGAAGGACTGCCTGCGGTTGTTACCCTGACACTTGCCCTTGGTATCAAGAACATGGCACGCCGAAATTGCCTGATACGCAGGTTACCTGCATCAGAGACCCTTGGCTCAGCGTCGGTGATCTGTACGGACAAGACCGGGACACTTACCAAGAACGAGATGACAGTCAAGACAATATACGTCCCTGGTAGCACGTTTGAAGTTACGGGCAGCGGGTATGAACCAAAGGGAGAGTTCAGGATCGGTGGTGGGACCGTCAGTCCTGATGACCATCCAGACCTTGCCAGGTTCCTTAAAGCCAGTCTCCTGTGCAGCCATGCAACACTCTCGCATTCCGAGGACAACTGGCGTATCATGGGTGCACCTACCGAGGGTGCACTGGTGGTGGCTGCACACAAGGCAGGATTGTTCAAAAAGGACATAACTTCTTCAGGTTCTCCGGCTGTCACGGAGTTCTCGTTCAATTCCGTGCGCAAGCGGATGACCGTAATATACCCGAACGATAAGAACACTGCATATGTCAAGGGCGCACCTGAGATAATACTTGAGCGTTCCACAAAACAGCTTGTGGACGGCACACCTGCCGAAATGTCAGGGACAGATCGAAAGGAACTTCACAAACTATACGAGGATTTTGCAGCAAAGGGTCTGCGGGTGCTGGCTGTGGCATACCGCGAGTTGCCGGAACATATTGAAATTACCCCCGAGTCGGTGGAACAGGACCTGGTGTTCCTGGGATTTGCAGGCATCCTTGACCCGGCGCGTCCTGAGGTAAGGGATGCTATAAAACTCTGCCACAGCGCCGGTATCGATGTCATCATGATGACAGGAGATTCGCCGCTGACAGCATGGGCGGTGGCTGAGGATATTGGTCTTAAAAGCAGCGGGACCCTCCAGGGAACTGATATCGACAGGATGTCTGATTATGAGCTCAAGGATGCACTCCTTGAAACAAAGATACTTGCAAGGGTCTCGCCTGCGCATAAACTTCGCGTGATCGAGATACTCCGGGAAGGCGAACACACCATTGCCATGACAGGGGACGGGGTGAACGATGCCCCTGCCCTTAAGCGTGCCAATATCGGGATCGCCATGGGCATCAAGGGCACGGACGTGGCAAAGGAAGCCAGCGACATGGTGCTTGTTGATGATAATTTTGCAAGCATTGTGTCAGGTGTGGAGGAGGGGCGCCGCGAATATGATAATATCCTGAAGTTCACCAGATACCTGCTCTCGTCCAATTTCGGGGAGGTCATTGCGATCACGGGTGCCATACTGCTTAACATGCCGCTGATACTCCTGCCTGTTCAGATACTCTGGATGAACCTTGTGACGGACGGGCTGACCGCACTTGCACTTGGTCTTGAACCTGCCGAGAAGGATGCCATGAAACAGCGACCACGTAACCCAAAACAGCCGATACTCTCACGGGGTGCCTTTGCTGCGATATCCATTATCGGACTCTGGATAGGTGCTGCAACGATCTATGTGTTCACGCATAATGGAATGGACCTTGATAAGGCAAGGACAATGGCATTTACAGGAATTATCATTTTTGAAAAGATCAATGTACTAAATTTCCGTTCGTTCCGGTACCCGTTACGGGATGTGAAGTTCTTCTCGAACCCCTATCTTCTTCTGGCTATTGTAGGTACTATCATCCTGCAAGCACTTGCAGTCTACACGCCTTTCCTTCAGGGAATGCTACGTACCGTGCCGCTTGCATTAAACGACTGGCTGATGCTGTTCGTTATTGGACTGCCTCTGCTGATAGTTGGTGAAATATATAAAACGATCCGGGTCCGGCAGCAAAAAATATGATCCCGGGCAATTTTCCAATTACCCGGATCCTGCACTTTTCAGTTAGAAGACGCTATGCCTAATCTTCCCTATCCAGTGCCTGTATTATGTCATTGACGGTGAGTTCGCCTTTGCCGACCCTTACCACCATGGGATAGATAAATGAGCAGTCGTCCATGGCACTCCACCGTTTTTCGCCTACTTTCCTGATCACTTCATCCATTACTTTACCACAGTCGGAACAGTATCTAGCGTCGCTATCCACTCCGCAAACATCGCATTTCATAAATTAACCTCCCATACTGAGGTGGGATGTAAGATTTAAATAAATTTTGGTGCGAGGGGAGGTCTGGAATTTTTAGGGATGGAGGTTTTAGGGTGCAAGATATTGAATTTGAAGAACACAATAAAAAAAGGACATGTGGAATTATTAAAATGGGAATGAATTAGACCGCTAATTTAAGTCATATAAACTCACACATTTTTTATCTCTTTTCCATTACAAACGCATTTCCTGACGTTAAGTGATTTGTGTTAAAAGTTACCAATTTGTTTTTTGTATTGCTGTAAAATTCATAATCGAATGTTGGAAACACATACAATTTATTTTCAATTAGTTTCCCCTCAAATGGCTTTTCTAATTTCTTCAAATCAGTGATTAATAACAAACTGCCGTCCCATTCATCCATTTTAAAATAGCCTTGTCTAAAAGAGGGTATGTATGTTTCTTTAAAGTCTTTATTTTTTTTAATATCCACTTTATTTGATATTGAAGTTGCTTCAAATTTCCAATTAATCAACTTATGGCTTTTCTTATCTCTTGTCTCATCTCTTGTAGAATAGAAATAACCCGTTTTGCTTATTTTAACCATTTTTCCATTAATATTTACAGGAACTCCAAGCTTCCTGAATAATTCTGGATATGTTCTATCAATAAAATTTCTCATTCCTAATTTTGGATTACCTTTTTTAATCGAGTTTTTTAGACCAGCAGGCGATAAACCCCATGCCCACACAACTCCGCCATTCTCTTTTAAATGTTCGTATGTTGGTTCTACTTCCCCTACTTGAGAACCCCCAATATAACCATCATTTTGTTTACTTTGTGGGCTTACAGGAATTACCAATGTATAAACTTCTTCAGATTCAATATCCATCTTTATTCACCTTTTATTAGAAAGTATATCCAGTTTGCAGATTGATGACGTTATTAAACCACAATCCCAACCTCTTATAATCTTTTCGATTTTCGCTCAAAGCCTAGAACGTAACTGACCCCGATACCAAAAAAATCACCAGCTTCACCCCACCCACATTACCTTCCTCTGCCCCCTACCATAAAGCGGACGAAATCACTTACAACCGATTCCCTCCCTATACCAATTATCTATTTACTTATCAAGTAATCCGGGTTCCTGATAGTCCGGGATACAGCTACTATAAACTTTATTTAGGAGACCTGTGAGTTCGCGATCCTCGCGTGCAACACTGACACCAATAGAAAGTGCAACGTACTCTGCAAGATCTACTACCTCAATACTTTCTTCTGCTTTTGCCTCACACAGGTTCTGCATGCACCCGGCACAGTTTGTGATGATCATGTCGCAATCCAGTTCCTTTGCAGCCCTGAATACATCAGATGCTATTTTGAGCGATTCATCCGGATAACTGATCCTCACACCTCCTCCAAAACCACAGCAAGCTGAGTTTTGCGGAGTTTTGTTGGCAAGTTGTGTACCCGGGATATTATCGATCACATTCCGGGCTTCCCGGTAAACACCCATCCCACGGGTCATGTGGCAGGGATCATGGTAAAATACCCTGTGGCGAAGAGTTTCTTTTGGAACAAGATTATTTTGATTGATCAAACGGTCCAGATACTGTGATATCTGGAGGACCTCGAAATCCAGGGTGCCAAATATTTTCGGATACATATCCTTAAAAGCACGGAAACATCCCGGACACGCAGTTATCAGGGTCTTTGCTCCCCTATTTGATATCTCCTCAATATTCTTTGGTCCATTTCGCATTAACGGACCCATATTCCCGGAGCCTGCTGATGCTGCACCACAGCAGTATTCCAGCCCGCTCAAGACCGTGTAATCAATGCCAGCTTCCTCAAGGATCGCCACCGTGGCTTGTGCCATGCTGGTGTTTATGTAGCTTCCTGCACAACCCGGAAAATACACTACGGGAGCATTCCCACCTTTATATTCGGGAACCTGTCGAAGGTCCATTATTGCCTTAAAGATATTGTTATCAGCTTCAGGGTCCAGGATTGTCTGTTTTTCATTAATTCCGTGCTCCTTCACCCTTTTTTTCCTGGAAGCTGAGATCAGCTTTTTAATTCCGCCTGCCTCCTGTGGACAGGCTACAGCACAAAGCCCACAGGTAAGGCAAAGATCAAGCGTTTTATGGCTTATCCGGGACATGTTTTCCAGATACCCGTATAAATTATCAATTAGATCGGGATCATCATATCGGGGGCAGACTTCCATGCACATCCCGCATTTTGTACACATTTTTCGATGCTCTGCAACAATGTCCAATTAAATCTCCACTTCTATACAATAATCCAGCTTCAAAAAAGTATCGCAAATACGGACTCATACCTACGAGTTCAAGAAATTTCAATTATCTTTGAAATACAAGGATTAATTAATGCCGGGAGATAATCCAATAAATATTGGAACACCTTGAACTGAATGAACGTACATACAGGACGATGACAGAAGATGAGAGTGGCATCCATTGAAAAAGTCCTGCCATGCATAGCAGACCCATGGAAACTGAGGATCATTGCCCACCTTGATGAGACCCCGGACCTTCCCCTGCTTTCCAGACATCTTGAAGGCAGGTATTCGGAAAACCTGGGAGTGGTGATTGCACGGATCGGTACCAGAGAAATAAATTTCTTTCAGAATGGGAATGTCACAATAAGGATGGTGGATTCTGAAGAAGAGGCAACTGATTTCGTGAACAGGGTACTGGCAATGGCATATCACAAAGCGATGATCTCAGGAGACCTTTAAAGAAACGGTTACTGGTGGGGAATAGCTCTCAGCATCTTAACCAAGAAATAGGAGTCTCGAACAATACAACCCTGCCATTATGAAGATAAATGCCACCATTTTTCTCATATTCTTCTCGACCACCTGTAACCTGTTCACAAATTCCCCTATCCTGGAAACCGAATAGACAAGCAATACAGAGAAAAACAATACAGGCAAAGCTGTTGCAACTGCAAAGACCGTGGGTACGAGAATTGGGTCTCCTGCTGCCATGGCAACAGGGATCAGCATCCCGAAGAACAGGACTGCACTGAAAGGACAGAACGAGAGAGCAAAAACAACACCCAGTAAGAACGCACCCAGATAACCTTTCTCTCCCAACTTTTCACCAAAAATGCCTGTGACCCCGCTTCCCCCGAAAGAAGGCAGTTTGTCGGCTGTAAGCATCAGAATTCCCAGAAGAACAAGGAACGGTCCAAGCAGTATATCACTGTTCTTCTGTAAAAAGAAGGCCAGGTCCTGGCTGCTAAGGCCAAGCCACAGGATGGACGACGCAACAAAAACGTACGCTACCGCGCGTCCCAGAGCATACAGCAAACCGATTATGAGCGTATGTTTACCGCTTCCGATCCTCCGGGATACATAAGCTATAGCCGTTATGTTCGTTGTCATGGGACAGGGACTTATTGCGGTCATCAAGCCTATGAAAAAAGCAGCGATCAGCGGTATGTCACTTGAACCCATCAACTCCATGAAACTTATGAGATCTGTCATTCAAAGTCCTGTTAATTTTTCATTGATAACTGTCCTCAGGTAGTTCATGTATTCTGTTCTGTCGTCTATCTTGTACCAGACGTTCGTGTCCTGTTCAGCCGAGAAACCTTCTTTTGTATAGGAACCGATCCACAGGGAAGAGTACGCAGCACCATATCTCCAGGCAAGTTCGCTGTTCTCAGTTGATTGGAAGTTCAAATGCCTGAAAACAAGCTTACCTGATTCAAGTTCATCTGAAAAATACGTGTTTACAGTCTCTTCAGCATATTCCCCTACGGTTATGCAACTGTAACACTGGCTGTTCCCGTGGAAATGTATGACCTCGATGTAGGGCTCTGTTTCCACTGTCTCATTTACAACTTCATCATTCGCAACTTCAAGTGCTTCATTGCCGGTCCCTTCAATACAGCCAGCTGAAAACAGGACCAGAACAACCAGCATTATTGGTATCCGATTCATCTTAAACCCCCTTATAATCTATCTACCTTATAATCCATCTATATTTTCCAATTCAAGTTCCCGAATAAAAAGGATCGGGGTGGGGTTCATGTAGCAAACCACCCTTTCGTCCTCAAACATATCTTTACCAGCATGAGCATCACCGGTACTTCTATGAGCACTCCCACAACAGTCGCAAGCGCAGCACCGGATGAGAGACCGAACAGGATGGTTGATGTTGCGATCGCAACCTCGAAGTGGTTGGATGCCCCGATCATTGCTGATGGTGCAGCATCCTCATAAGTCAGACCCAGCACCTTGGAGAGCACATACCCCAGCAGGAAGATAAATGTTGTTTGGATGAACAGCGGTATGGCTATCCAGAGGATAGTAAGAGGCTGCTTAAGGATGGTCTCCCCCTTGAAACTGAACAACAGGACGAGTGTTACCAACAGGGCTATGATGGTAACCGGAGTAAGAAGATGAACGAAACTTGTGTTGAACCAGTCCTCACCTTTGCTCTTTATTATAAGCTTCCTCGATATATATCCGGCAGCAAGTGGAAGCGCTACATATATCCCGATAGACAAAGCCAGTGCCTGCCAGGGTACAGGGAGTTTTCCCACGCCCAGCAGGAACCCGCCCAGAGGTCCGTAAAGCAGAAGCATGGCAAGTGAATTGATCGCGACCATCACAAGAGTATGAGCATCATTGCCCCGGGCAAGGTAGCCCCAGACAAGAACCATTGCAGTACACGGAGCAATTCCCAGCAGGATACAGCCAGCCAGGTAACTTCTCCACAGGGGGATCGCAAGCATCTTTACACCATCGACCAGTACTACCGTGCCCTCACCATAACTTTCACCCACAGGCAGGTCAAGTCCAAATGGCATCCTGACAATGTCCACAGCATCCGGTCCGATAAAGTTAAGGAAGAGCGTGCCAAGGAAAAAGAGCGATATCGCGTACATCGTGAAAGGTTTTATCGCCCAGTTTATGAACAGGGTAAGGCTTACAGGCTTGAAACTCTTCCCTGCTTTAAGAACCTCTCCAAAATCGATCTTTACCATGATGGGATACATCATGAAGAACAGGCAGATCGCAATGGGGATCGAAACCACCGGTGCATCGCCCACATATATTGCGAGACTGTCAAGATACACTGCAACATGCGGTGCAAACCTCCCGAGCAATATGCCGGCTATGATACATAGAATAACCCACACTGTCAGGTACCTTTCAAAGAAACCAAGTCCTTTGGGTTCTTTGGTAACACATACTTCTCCAGCCATTGTTCATCCACCAACAATAATTTTTCCAAACTGTAATACTCTTATGCCATCTGGTTTTTTGTTGTCGCTTAATCCTTTAGATTCAACTAGGTATTTCAAATACATTTGAAATGTATCTGGAATCGTATTTAAATTTTAGGTTTTTAGATTTTTTGTGTAGAAAATCCGTCCTGTGTAAAAATTTAATGAATCGGTGTAGAAAGTCGTAAAGATTATAAGAGGTGGGAGTTATGGGATTTTAGAGAGAGATTTCCTACAATTAAATGGTTTGAAAGTTGTTGGGAAATATATTCCCGGACAAGATCAAAAATAGAGAGGCTTGGGGGTTACATACAGACCTTGGACTTAAGTCCGGGGTATAGTGACTGTAGATCAGAAGTGATATTGTTGAAAGAAATTAAGAGAAGAATCAGGAATATTTTACTGATTATACTGGCATTTTTAATTTGTACAACTGTTATACTAATTGCCCTGACGTATCCGAATTACCACGATACGATGACGGAGACACAAAAGCAATTGCTTACAAACAGTAACATTTTGAAAACAGAGTATGTAGATATTGAGTATTCTGTAAAGGAAGAAGGGACACCGGTCTTATTGATACATGGTGCAGGAGGTGGTTATGATCAGGGACTTTGGTTGGGCAAAGTATTTTTTGGTAACGATTATAAGTTCATCTCGGTTTCGCGATATGGCTATCTTCGATCACCCATTCCGGATAATGCTTCGATTAAATTGCAAGCAGCCGCGTATAATGTCCTTCTGGATAATCTGAGCATAGATAAAGTGATTGTTGTTGGGGCATCGGCTGGAGGTCCGTCAGCCACTCAGTTTGCCAACGACTATCCCGACAGATGCTCAGCTTTGATATTGGTGTCTGCTGTAAGTATGGGTCCGGCACCAGATGACCAGGATCCATTTTTTGTCGGTACCATTCACACTATCCAACAATCTGATTATGCATATTGGCTCGTCACAAAATTTCTTCAACCTACAATTCTGGACATGATGGGAATTCCAACACAGGTATACGAAACATTTGATCCGGAACAGAAAGAACTGGCACAGGAAATGCTTGATGTAATGCATCCCATGTCCCAAAGGTATAAAGGCACTATAAACGATGAAAAAATGATCGAGTTTTATACCGTACCTACAGGTAATCTCCGTGCACCAACATTAATTATCCATGCTAAAGATGATGCG
>JAFGQV010000040.1 GCA_016935475.1 Methanosarcinaceae archaeon | reverse complement strand
CCCTACCGTGTTTTTATTGAGAAGATGCAGGAGGGAGCTCTTGCTCTGGCAGCCGATGCCACCATACTTTATTGCAACGGCGGTTTTTCACAGATGGTGAAAAAGCCGATCGAGAACATAATAGGGTCCGGCATTTCCCAATTCGTTTCCACGGGCTCCAAAAAGCGATTCGAGAAAATTATCGGGAGGGGGAAAACATCCTCCAGTAAGGGAGTGGTCAAGCTTCTGGCAGGGGACGGTACGATCGTGCCTGCACACCTCTCTATCAACCCGATGCAGGCAGTCAATGAGTGGGCAATGTATATGGTGGTCACGGACCTGACACGTATAAAGAAGAAAGAAGATGCCCTGCGCAGGTCACGCGATGAACTGGATTATAGGGTGCATGAACGGACTGCTGAACTATCAATATCCAATGAAGCATTGCAGACTGAAATCACTGAACGTGAAAAGGCAAAGGAAAAACTTAATACTGCCCACCAGCAAATTCTGGATATCATCGAGTTCCTTCCGGATGCCACACTTGTCATCGATGCCGAAAAGAAAGTGATCGCCTGGAACCGTGCCATTGAAGAGATGACAGGGGTACCGAAGGAGGAAATCCTCGGGAAAAGCGATTATGCTTATGCACTTCCATTCTATAAAAAACAAAGACCAATCCTGATTGACCATCTTTTTTTCAATGATAGCGAAATTGAAGATGAATACGGTTTTGTAACAAGGATGGGGGATACCCTCTGCACCGAACGCTTTATTCCCTATGTATATGAAGGAAAAGGAGCCTACTTGTGGGCAAGGTCCTCACCTCTCTTTGATGCAAGTGGAAAGATGATCGGAGCTATTGAAACGATCCGCGACGTCACCGAGCGCAAGAAGATTGAGGATGAACTGGAACTGCGGAATATCATACTTTCGACCCAGCAGGAGACCTCACTGGATGGAATCATTGTTGTAGGTGAAGAAGGAAAAATAATCTCTTTCAACCGGCGTTTTGTTGAAATGTGGAATACCCCCCCTAAGGTAATTGAGTCACGCTTTGTCAAACATGTTTTTCAGTCAATACGGAGTAAACTGGCTGATCCCATTGGATTCTTTGAACGGGTCGAGTATCTTAATGCACACAGGGGAGAGAAGAGCAGGTATGAGATTGTCCTGAAAGACGGGAGGACAATAGACCGCTACTCTGCCCCCATGATCGGGCTCGATGAGAAGTACTATGGGCGTGTATGGTACTTCCGTGACATCACCAAGCAAAAGAAAGCTGAGAAGGCACTTCAAAATAGCGAAGAAAAGTACCGCAATATCGTAGAAACTGCCCAGGAAGGAATATGGGTACTTGATAAAGATGGTAAGACCACTTACGTTAACAAACACATGGCTGATATGCTTGGCTATAGTGTACAGGACATGTTAGGTCGACATCTTTTCTGTTTTATGGATGATGAAGCCCGTCTGCATGCAGAGAAAAAACTGGAGCGCCGTAAAAAGGGGATTTCGGATATACATGAATTCCGCTTCCGCAGGAGTGATGGTTCTGACCTCTTTACCGTAATTTCCACCAACCCTATTATGGATCCCAGCGGGCAGTACAACGGTTCCCTTGGAATGTTAACTGATATCAGTAGTATCAAAAAGATGGAAGAGATCCGTCTTGAAAACGAAACCCTCATCTATGCAAACACTGTCAAATCAGAGTTCATGTCTGTTATGAGCCATGAACTGAGAACACCCCTCTCATCGATCATAGGCTATTCGCAACTCCTGAAGGAAAACAGACAAGGGATTTTGAACGTGAAACAGGAATATTATGTGAACAATATTTTAAAAGGCAGCAAACACCTGCTTGCCCTCATCAATTCTATTCTCGATATGACCAAGATAGAAGCAGGAAAGATGTTGCTGGTAATTGAAGAGGTTTCTGTGCCTGATGCCATTGGAGAAACAGTACAGTTTATAGAAGAACTGGCAAAAGAACATAATGTCGTCCTGAAAAAAGAAATTGATCCGGAACTGGATATTATTGATGCGGACAAACAGAAATTCGAGCAGATGATGCTTAACCTGCTCAGTAACGCGATCAAATTCAGTAAGGAAGAAGGGGGGACCGTGACCATCAGAACGAAAAAGGATGGTGAAATGGCAAGAATTTCGGTCTCTGATACGGGTATCGGGATAAAGAAAAAAGATTTAAAACGAGTCTTCCTCAAATTCGAGCAGCTTGATTCAGGGGCAGCCAGAAAATATGAAGGTACAGGGCTTGGACTTTCCATCACCAAACAGCTTGTGGAAATGCATGGCGGGACGATCATGGCTGAAAGCACGTTCAATGAAGGCAGCACTTTTACCTTTACACTGCCGATAAAAGCGGAAAAGTAGGCGTCCTGATGATGAACTGAAATATCTAGCCAAGAACATAATATTTGAATCTAATATCCCAACACCCTGCTTTTCAGACAATTATGATCTAACCACAGAGTTCACAGAGAAACACGGAGCTTGTATCTGATCTTACTCTCTGTGTACTCTGTGACCTCTGTGGTTTGTTAATTGCCACTGATTGAAAATAACATAGTATCAGTCAATATTGTTTGGTTTTTAACCATAAAACCGATAAAACAGGTGATGCCCTCCAGCAGTATCCTGATGTGAGAATACTGGAAAGGAAACTTATTTTGATACAAACCAAGAACCGTATAAAATCCTATTCCAAAATTTAACAGTTTATTGGAATCGGTAGCATCATCAGGAAAGTTCATATAATAAACGATTAAATAAACTGTTCATATAAATCTGAACGTTGGCAATGATATCCATGCACTGGCGAGAGAAACAATTACTTGATGCGATCCAAAACGAAAAAATGACTACCAGCGAGTTGGTAAGCAGGGTAGATATGTCCAAGGTAACTGCCCTGAAGTACCTCAATGAACTGAAAGAAAAAAACCTGGTAGATCATGAAGAGATCGGTAATGCAAAAATCTGGTTCTTGAAAGAAGAAGATGAAAAGTTTGAGAAGAGAACGAAAGTGCTGGTTGTGGACGATGATAAGAACATAATAAACATTATTCAGGATTTTCTTGAGCCTGACCAGTTCGAGGTTCTTGCGGCTTCAAATGGAAAAGAAGCGTTAGGAATGGTTTTTATCAGATCGCCCGACATCGTGATACTGGATATGATGATGCCCGAGATGGACGGCATAAAGGTGTGCAAGGAATTGAAGAAAAATGCCAGCACAAAAGACATACCTATAATAGTATTGTCCGCCAGAACCAGTCTGGATGAAAAGCTCAGGGCAATGGACCTGGGTATAAATGATTACATCGGAAAACCTTTTGATCTCAGGGAATTAAGAGCAAGAATAAATATGGCCTTAAGGTCAGGATTTGACATCTGATGTTACAATCGATTTTTTTTGGGGGAACTGCCAAATTATCCGGTGCCAGATTTATGGGTAGGTCTGGACATTCAAAACCAACAACATTAGAAAGATAAACTAATGCCATATCGGTTTTAAATTATTGTTACACTAAACTCCTTGACAGCTCCCTTTCTGCAAAGTGTTTTATCAAAAACACTATGCAGAATAGGACCTGATTAGCCCCCACTTAATTTCCCAACCCGTTCATATATTCTTCAGTTTGGATTAAAATTTAATTTGTGTTAATCCTATTTATAGTTACCTAAACGTTTCGTTCATTTATATGAGGTTATCTAATTAGCTTCTAAAACTCCTTTTCTAATTAGACAACATTATCTTAAAAAAATCTCCCAAATGAGTTTCTGTTTT
>JAFGQV010000039.1 GCA_016935475.1 Methanosarcinaceae archaeon | reverse complement strand
GGATTTGTTGCCAGCCTTGTGGCAAGCTTCGGCTCTGTGGTGCTGTGGCAGCTCTTTGGCAATCCTCTCATACACCCGGTATTCATCGGTTTGATATGTGGCACTGTGGCATATCTGGGAGGAAGCCTGGCAAGTCCCCGTCCGACTCCTGTCGGAGAAATAGAACAATGAATTAAAAATACTCAGGGTCTCTGGTGCTGAAAATGAACCTTCAGCACATTTTTTTTTCAAATCTTTTCTAAGGATCTGCGATCATTTTATTTCCCACTGCTTTTGTGAGTTTGTGAGAAACTTTGATAATAGATTGACGGTTTTAGTGGTCTTTACATGTTGGTGAACTCTTAGACAAAACAAGTTAGGAAAACAGATTTAACTTATCAATATCAATAAAAACAAAAGGTGTTCCAAATTGAAGAATGTGATAAACAAGAGTTTTGAGATACAGGATTACATGTTTGATGGCACACACATCAACGGCTTCTGGATGACGCTTACAGATAAGGAAAATCTGACAACTGAAGTTGTCTATGTGCCTCCCAATGAAGGAACTTTTGATACGGCTGAAACAGAAAGGATAATCCGTGAAATTATCGCAAAATGTGACCGGTTCAAATCACTGCTTCCGGAGAACATAAACTGCGAGGTCATCTTCAAAGATCTCAATGACCTCACATATACTGCAAATGAAAGTAATTTTGAGATCATATCCAAGAAAATGGATGAAATAAGAGTTGTTTATAGATTCTATGTTGAATATTACATTTGATCTGATATTGATGTTAATTTTGCCCGATCAAGATCAAATCATCTGATCATCCTGACATATCTGATCAATTCCGGTTCTTGAAATAGATATGAGGATCGGAGATTACCTAATTCTTATTTCAAAGTAGCTGACACTACCTAAATATCAGAGAAATGGAAGTGCATATCCAACTAACTTCCCTGCTTTCATTAAAAGCTGGCTGATGTTGCCAGCAGAATTAATGATCTCTTCGCTTCTTTTGAGATACTTGGTTGCATTATCCATCGTGGTAGCAACAGTTTTACTTCCTTCCCCACTTTCAGCCTGCAATTTAGCTTTCTCAAATTCCAGCTTTGCCAGTTTGGCATTGCTATCTTTTGCCCCGATTTTCTCCATATTAATTAGAATATCTTTAATTATAGCAGAAAATTCAGTTATATTGAATGAAACATTTGTGCTTTTATCTAAATGTACATTTTCAGCTTGAAAGACGTCACCAACACTGGAATTTGTTATTTCGATATTTTTACTGTTATCAATCATTGTTACCACCGTTGGTATCAACCCAACACATAATAATATTTTATTTAATTGTTTTAAAATATCTCCTTCGTTTCTTATTTTATCAATTTCATCATGGACATATTTATTTTCTGGACTCGAAGGTATTTTTGCGTTTAGAAGAAAAACAAAATCATCTACCCATCTAGTAAGTTGTTCAAGATCATCTATGGGCAAGCTTTGGGTTTTTTGATTAACAGCACATGCGAGTTCTTCATTAGGAGTACCTATTGATTGCTGACACCCGATTTTTGCTTTCTCTTTGATTTCTTCTATGATCTGTTTTATTCGTCTATCAATAATCGGCAGTCCTCTCCTAATAAGCTCCGATGCCCCCGGTGCCTTATCACCTGTGGTATCAAGGAGTTCTACTGCGCGATCGCAATACCGTCTATAAGCATTGAGTTCAGATTTCATGGCTTCAAGGTCCGTTTCCCTTTGCTTCTGCGCTTCCTTCAGTGCATTCCCAAGGTTTTCTACAGCTTCGAGAAGTTTTTCTTTACTCTTCGAACCTTCCACTGCTTGTTTCGCTTCGGTGAGATATTTCTCTACCTCGGCTTCAGCTTCCTGTCCCTTGAAAGTTATTGTATAGAACGATCTGTAAAATGGAAGACAAAATCCAGCAGGTCTAAATATTCCCTTATTTGATTCTTCAAAAAATTCCAGGGCTTTTTCCAAATTCGCCCTGAATTTCTCGTCACTCTCTGATTTCGTTGCCTTGAATATATACACCCTGCCCAGCGAATGGGTTGCATATTCCTGCACCTCGCTTTCCTCGTCCTTTGTGAGTTCGAGCAGGTCTTTTGTTGCCTGCTCTTTATCAGTAACGTGAGCGAAGGCGGAACCAAGTGCATCTGCTGCGTTACTTCGCACACTGCTGTCCTTGTCCTTTGTGAGCTTAAGCAGGTCTTCCCACACCTTCTCCTTATCAGTAACGTGAGCAAAAGCAGATCCAAGTGCAATTGCTGCGTTCCTTCGCACATCGCTGTCCTCATCCTTTGTGAGTATTTGCAGTTCTTTTGTTGCCTGCTCTTTATCAGTAACGTAAGCAAAGGCAGAACCAAGTGCACCTGCTGCGCTCACTCGCACAAAGAGGTACTTATCCTTCATGAGTTCAAGTAGGTCTTTCCATGCCTGCTTTTTATCATCTAATATTGAAAAAGAATTTTGGAGTTGTTTAACTGCCTCTCTGCGTTCACTTAAATCCTCGCTGTGCACCATCCTGTGAAGTTCGGCTTCATCTACCAATTCCCGTCACCTGCTGGTAATGCGACTTTACAGTATAAAAATAATACTATACTTTTCGGTGCAGATGCTGTTCAGTTTTGCAGGGACAGGGTGCATTAATTTTAAAAACGAACATGTAAATGATCTAACATACGTAAATGGGATTTCTGAATAACCCATATTGAAATAGGCTTGAAGATAATCTAACCTGTGGTCAGGGGGTAAAATAATCAAAACAATGAACAAGATAATTGTAGCTGCGGGAGTTTTTGTATTTATCCTGATAAGTTGTTATGCCGCCATTCCTCTCATATTCATGGGACCGCCCGTACCCCTCTTTACAGTGCACAATCATGATACCACAGGTCACGAAGTGGTTGTTGAGGTGTTTGATTCCAACAATGAATCCATAATAAAAGAAACGTATGTGCTGGACCCTAAAGATGATATTTCCAGATCAAGACCAGTGGGGTTAAAGTTACCGTGGTCTGGAGGTGGATACACTTTCAAGGTCACCATGGACGGCAAAGTTACGGAAACATCAAGGATGGAAATACCAGACGTGTATACGATGGTTAACATACGTCTCTACAGTAAGGACTATGTTTCAGGTGAAACTGTATTGATCTATATGGTAAGCGTGGAAAAAGCATGATCAGAAAGGTCCTGACCTAATCAATGAGGTAAAGAAAAAATGCACATATACCTTGATGAAAGTGGCGATCTCGGATTTCATTCAAACTCATCAAATCATATTATAATTGCTCTGCTTATCACAAAAAATCCCCTTGCAATAGAAAGATGCATAAAGAAGATCAGGCAGAGGAAGCTAAAGAAAAAACTGAAGGAACTGCCAGAAATCAAGTTTAATAAATCCAATGACAACATAAGAGAAAAAACCCTTAAATGTATTGCAAAAGAACCGGTAGATATCGCTTATATCGTCCTTAATAAAAACAGGGTGAACCCCGATAGGCAATTCCACAAGCAAAAAATTTACAACTTTAGAACAGGGTATCTCATGCGTAGCCTACCCTTTGAGAATGATATTCATTCAAAGTTGATCGTTGATAAGAGAAGCCGCAGTAAGATAATCAGATCCGACTTTGATCAATACGTAAAAGAAAAAGCGGCATTTAACCTGGATATTACTCATGAGAATTCAGAATATAACCAATGCCTGCAAGCCATTGATTTTATTGCAGGTGCAATCTATCGCAAATACGAATCTGGAGATGATAGGTTTTACAATTTAATTAAGAATCGAATAACAGTTGCTGAACATTTGTTGTAAAAAAGAGAATGAATCGAGCGAACCCCATATACTTGGATCCATGCACCTCAAGGTACATTACTATTTCTATAGGACTTACTCGCTCAACATGTTGTTAGTTTTATTACAATTTATATTTTGTGTAAATATCCAGAATTTTCCACATATTGGCTTTGTAGAATGCATGGATGAAAAATCCAATTAAACATTTTCATTTTTACAACCCTATTTCCCATTATCCCCGAGGGCATCCTTTACGATCTTCATGGCGCAGAGTTCCCCGCACATGGAGCATGCATCGCTGCTGGTGATCCTGTTCTCCCGGATCTCCCGTGCACGTTTGCCGTCGATCGCAAGGCGGTACTGCGCCTCCCAGTCAAGGTCCCGGCGTGCCTTAGCCATCTCGATATCCCGTGCACGGGCACGCTCACGCTGTCCATCTTTCACAAGGTCTGCAGCATGGGCCGCGATCTTCGTGATGGTGGCACCCTCTCGGATGTCGTCGGCAGTTGGCAGTGCAAGGTGTTCTGATGGTGTCGTCATACACAGGAAATCCACACCGTACATCCCTGCAACAGTGCCTCCGATGGCACCTGTAATATGGTCGTACCCCGGTGCGATATCGGTCACAAGGGGTCCTAAAAAGTACAGCGGAGCACCGTCACACAGCTCTTTCATGCTGCGGACACTCAGTTCGATCTCATCCACAGGCAGGTGTCCCGGTCCTTCCACAAAGGTCTGGACATCCACAGACCGTGCCTGTTTCACCAGTTCCCCCAGCGTCACGAATTCCGTAAACATGGGTCTGTCTGACGAATCATGGATGCAGCCCGAACGCATACCGTCCCCGAGGCTTATCGTCATATCGTATTCACGGGCGATCTCAAGCAGGTAGTCGTACTCCCTGTAGAACGGGTTCTCCTCCCCGTTGTGGATCATCCAAGCAATGGTAAACGCACCACCGCGGCTTACCACGTTCATGATCCTGTCACTTTTCCTGAGGCGTTCCAGTGCATGCAGATTGACACCCGAATGTATAGTCACAAAATCCACACCGTCCGTTGCATGCTTTCGCACCGCATTGAACATATCATCAGAGGTCATATCCACAACGACCTTATGCGAAGCCGCAGCCTGGTAGATCGGAACCGTTCCAAGAGGCATGTTCACGGAATCCATTATCCTCTGCCTGATAAGGTCAAGGTCGCCACCGGTCGAGAGGTCCATGAGCGTATCAGCACCACTGGCTTCTGCAACCTTTGCCTTCTCAACCTCCATATCGATGTTCACGTAATCCCGGGACGTTCCGATATTAGCGTTTACCTTTGTGCTCATGTACTTCCCGATGCCCATGGGTCTGGATCTCCCCACGATGTTCTTCGGGATGGTGATCAATCCCTTTGCAACGCAGGACCGAACTGTTTCGGCATCGATACCTTCGGATTCAGCAACAGCTTTTATCAGGGGTGTGATGATCCCGTTCTTCGCATCTTCCATTAATGTCATTGTTACTCCGGTTTATCCTGGACCTGTAAGTTGGATGTGTAAGTTGGATATGTATGTTGGACCTGTAAGGTTCGTATGATGCAAATTACAGCATCAGTGCATATATATTATACGCAGGCACCTTCAAATTTTGAAGGAAAATATCAGGGAAATTTCAGGAAACGCCATGCATCGTTGGGAGTTACAAAAGATACCAGTCCGTGTCATTGACCAGTAGCTCCCCCTTTGTTCCGATGGTACGTTTTGGAACAGACAGCGCGCCTGTTATGGCATCCGAAAAATCCTGCAGGTACTCCCTGCTGCTAAGGCTGCCATAGATGAATCTCATTTCCGGCTTGATATTTGCCTGAAGGGTCTCTTCTTTCGGCATGATGTCAACAGGAATGTCCACCATCTCAACTGCCTTTTCCATGGCGGTCCTGAAATCCCCGATGCAATATGCGATCCTGTGTTTGTAGTTGTGCCGGGTCTTTTCAAGGTAGCGGGCAAGCCGCTCGCTTTCCATCTTTATGAAATCCCTCTTTATTTTCGGGACATTGCATTTTCCAAGCATGAACTTGTAATCCATGAAAGGATACTCGGTGTCAATTTCCCGGGGCGTTATACCGCACGTGCCAAAGACAACCACATGCACATCTTCAGGTTCTAACAGACCGAATATCACACGGTCAAACACATGATGGGAAGGGCTGTCATGATAGGGTTTCCTTCTGGAACAGGGAACAAAGATACAGATGTCCCGTACCGGTGCTTCGTATTCGGTCAGCACCCACTCATTGGCTCGTATCATGTCAGGATGATAGATCACCTGTTCGGTGTCAAGTGGTTCGTCAGAACGTTCGTTTTCAGGAATTATCAGTGTCAAGGGATGAAGAATTCTGATGGACCATATATATAACTAACTATCCGAAAACAATTGACATAAAAACAAAAATTTATTATATGGTATGTTCGTAAGGTATGTTACGTAATTTAAGAACGTACGAAAATGATTCCGTGGTGATGTTGAACCTAAAAATAGTACATTGTTCACCGAAATTGCAATGATATGTAATTACAATAAATGTTGCACAGATAAGTTATAAGTAAGAATACGCGAAACTTAACATTGGTCATTGTTTTAATATAAGAGTAAGAGGTAAATTTTCATGGGAATTGTCAAAATGGCAGGAATTATGGGGAAGCTATATTTTGTGACTTTACTGCTGGCGATATTCATTATTTTGATCTGAGCTTTTGAACAACGTTTTTTAATCTGCATTCGGGTATTTCCATGATGAGTTTATTGGTTTTTTTAGTGTTACTCTTCGGCTTATTCGGAATTTTCCTGTCACAGTACATAGTACAGTACAGGGAAGCATACGTATTATGGATCAAAGAGATCGTTTACGGCAATGGAGAAGTGAATTTAGATTGCCATGAGAAAAGAATGTTATGCAGCAAACTGGAATCCTATTCCAGAGAGATATGCGGCCTGGCAGATATTATCTCATTTCTGTTTGTCTTGATATGCTTTACGTTTATTGTGATAGTGATCACTATCAAGATAAACCTGCCTTTGATGGAATCCGGGTCAACCGAGCTTAATATCCTCTGGGCATCCGGCATACTCTCATTGGTGTTCTTCCTTGGATTGCCTGTCATGCTCTATTACTCAAAGATAAACATAATATCATCGAACAAGACCAGTGCGATCGACAGAAAGATATTTTCAGTATGGTACAAACTCAAATGCCACGATTGTAAGCAGGACGAGTTTCAGGATAGATTGCAACCGCATCGGCTTTATGAGTTACTTGATGAAATATCAAATGAAAAATGATTACGGGGATTACTCCCTTTAAGTCGAGAAAAGTAGATCACTTCAAGCCGTCAACAAATTCCCCGATCCGGTCCAGTGCAGTACGTATATCATCCTGCGATGCAGCGTATGCACAGCGCAGGAACCCCTCGCCTGATTTCCCGAACGCATCACCCGGGACGGCAGCCACCTTTTGCTCGTTCAGAAGCCTTTGTGAGAACTCATCGGAGGTCAAGCCCGTGCTCTCGATTGACGGGAAAGCATAGAATGCACCCTTTGGTTCGAAACATTCAAGCCCGATCTTGTTTAACCCGCCAACAATGAGGTGCCTGCGCCTGTCGTATTCACGCACCATTTTTTGCATTTCAGCCTCACCGTTCCTTAGTGCCTCAATTGCACCTATCTGGGCAGTGACCGGTGCGCAGAGCATTGTGTACTGGTGTATCAGCATCATCGAACTGATTATTTCAGGTGCTCCCAGTGCGTACCCCAGCCTGAACCCTGTCATTGCATAAGCCTTTGAAAAACCGTTGAGCAGTATTGTACGCTCACGCATGCCATCAAGTGATGCAAAACACGTATGATCGCCATTATAGGTGAGGCACTCATATACCTCATCCGATATCACCATCAGGTCGTGCTCTACCACGATATCTGCAATGGCTTCCAGATCACTCCTGTCCATGGTGGCACCTGTGGGATTATTGGGATAATTGAAAACAATAGCTTTCGTTTTATCGGTGATCACGTCTTCCAGTTCATCTGGTGTTATCTTGAACTTGTTTTCCACAGTAGTCGAAAGCGGGACTGGAATGCCGCCTGAAAAGATCACAGATGGTACATACGCAACATACGAGGGCTGGCTCACGATCACCTCATCGCCGGGATTAACAATGGCACGGATGGCAATATCCAGTGCTTCGCTCACTCCTGTTGTGACAAGCACTTCTGAAGCAGGATCGTACTCGACCTTGTGTTTCCGATCATACATCCAGGAAATCTCTTCACGCAGTTCCAGAAGACCGTAATTGGAAGTATATGCAGTCTCTCCATGTTCAATGGAATGTATGCAGGTTTCCCTGATATGCCATGGAGTAATAAAATCAGGTTCTCCCACACCAAGCGAGATCACATCATCGATCTCGGAAACAAGATCAAAAAAACGCCGGATGCCTGATGGCGGTACATTTTGAAGTCGGTCGGCAACAAAAACAGACGGGTCAAATGGGGTTCTCATGGCAGTTGCCTCCAGCTAATTATTCTTATTCTTACGGCGACACTGGCAGGCGTTTGATATGCTCAGGCTCATGCAATATCACGCCGTCCTCTTTGTAGGTCTTCAGGACAAAGTGCGTGGTTGTGCTCTGCACCTGTTCAAGGGTAGCGATCTTCTCTGCCACGAAAAATGCAACCTCTTTCATTGATTTGCCGCGCACTGTAAGAGCGATGTCATAACCACCGGAAAGAAGCCTTACAGAACGCACCTCCGGGAATTTATACAGACGTTCTGCGATCTTCTCGTATCCGTATTTGCGTTCAAGTATGACCTTTAACTCGATCACCGCATATACATAGCTCTCACCCACAAGGTCCCAGTCAATGATGGTCTTGTACTTGCGGATAATGCCGGACTTTTCAAGCTGTTCGATCTTCTTGCTCACATCTTCAACGGACATGCCAGTGAGGGATGCAATGTCTTTAGGAGCTGCTCTTGCATCTCCTTCAAGGATCTCAAGTATATGTGATAATTGTTTGTCCATACCCAGCAACCTTCATTGATGTAAACAATTAGATAATAATTAAAACAGAAAAAGGAAAAAATTGAGTGTTTCACTCAATCAATACTGCATTGACAACGCCATCCTGTCCGGGGCGGCTTGTAACTTTTGCATTCCCAAGTCCTGTTTTGATCACTGAACCTTTTGTGATTATATTTCGCCTGACATGGTGCGCATTGGCAACATTCTCAACCACAGTTTCTATTGGTGAGGTCACGGTCTTTCCATCAGCCTTGTTGGTCACATTTGCAATATTGCACTGTAAGAGCCTTACCTTGCGGTTTCCTCCCATAGTAGCGATGTTCTTCCTTTTTACTTCATGGATATGTGTATCAGCGTTTTCTCTACCCAGCTCGAAATTACGTTTACCTCTAATCGATTTAAGTTTGCCACCTGTGAATTTACGTTTTGATCTGCCTTGCCATTTCATAATTTATCCTCTTGGTACATGTGTAAGTATTATTAATAAGTTTAAGATATTTTTGTAAAGAGTTTATAGCCTTATGGACATACCTTTAGTAATAGGATTATATATGAAGTTTTCGAGTGACAAAATTAATGGAACACGCTTCTATCGTTGGATATTTTCCAGCTTATCATCCGGCTGCAATTTTCCATATTTTTATAATAGTAGTAATTAATAAATAATTGTTACACTAATTAATAATCTATGCTACGTGTGACATTTCTTGGGACCGGCGGCTCGCTGCCAACTTCGAATCGCAATCCATCAGCTATAATGGTCAACCGGGAAGGTGAACTTATGCTTTTCGACTGCGGTGAAGGGGCACAGCAGCAGATGATGCGGGCAAAGACCGGTATGATGGGACTTACTTCTATATTCATCACACATTTCCATGCTGACCACATGCTTGGCATCCCCGGACTCATCCAGACTATGTCATTCCAGGGACGTACCGAGCCACTTACTATCTACGGACCCCACTGGGTAGAAGAATTCACAAGACTCCTGAGCGCCCTTGGATACTATAAACTGAGATATGACCTAAAGACAGTCCAATTAAAACCCGGGGTCATTATAAAACGCAACGGCTATTCGATACATGTAATAAAGACCGAACACAGCATTCCCAGTATTGGCTATGCGCTTGTTGAAGATGAACGTCTGGGCAAATTTAATAGGGAAAAGGCAATTGAACTTGGTGTGCCACCCGGACCCATGTTCTCAAAGCTCCATAAGGGCGAGGCGGTGGAGATCGACGGCAGAACGATCCGTTCAGAAGACGTGGTGGGTGAACCGCGTCCGGGAAGGAAGATCGTCTACAGTGGCGACACGAGACCATGTGAAGCAGTGCTAAAGGCAAGCATTGGTGCAGACCTGTTGATACACGACGGTACCCTTGCCGATGAGAAGGCAGAGTGGGCATTCGAATCAATGCATTCGACCGCTGGTGAAGCTGCCACTATTGCAAAAGAAGCGGGCGTACATCGCCTGATATTGACCCATATCAGCTCAAGATATTCAGAAGATGTGTCACCTATCCTGAATGATGCAAAAAAAGTATTTGAACATGTTACTGTTGCAGATGACCTGATGGAAATTGAGATCCCTTACAGGGATAAATAAAAAGTAAAAGCAGGAAGTATCAATGTTTAGACAAGCGTCCAATCAAGTTTATTGTCATCTGCATCGTAGAGGGTCACTTCCATTTCTTTTTCTTTGAGATCATACGTAATCTGTTTTGCTCCAATGTACAGTGTGTCACCGGGTTCAATATCACAGTTTTCGGCTTTGACCCTTGCAAAATAGACACGGCCCTCTGATCTAAGTTCCTGCACAGTAACTCCCTTCCATGCAAGATTCTCAATCACGTTTACAACCTTACATTCGAAGCGGTCGGATTCTTTAAGTTCACCCATTCTATCACCTTTTTATTTTTACTAAATGTACATCCGATTTGCCACATGGGATTTATCATCTTTCTTTAATCTCAGGATCGTATTTTCGAAATATTTTCCTGTGACCTCGTCCTTATCGTCCATGATTGCCTGATGTAATGAAGTTTTAAGTACTTTTTCAACAAGGTCCCTGCCCGAGAAACCAGCCGTCATTTTTGCAAGTTTGGATAGGTCCACATCCCTTGCAGGAATAGGAAACGTATTTACATTCGTCTGGAGGATCTTCAAACGCTCTTCCTCATTAGGCAGCACAAATTCGATCTCCTCTTCAAATCTGCTGCGCACAGAGGGGTCAAGTGCTTCAGCCCTGTTCGTGGCACCAACCGTACACACACCTTCGCGCTCCATGATACCGTCCATTTCCGTGAGCAAGGCATTAACGATCTCCGAAACGTCACCACGCAGTTCCTGGTACCTTCTATCCAATGCGATGGCATCCAGTTCATCAATAAAAATGATGCATGGCTGCATTTCTTCTGCCCGGTCATATAACTGGTGTATCTGCCGTGCCCCTTCGCCCACAAACTCCCCGATCAACTGAGTTGCCTTAATAGGCAGTATAGGAACATGGGCCTTGTTTGCCAGAGCCTTTGCAAGCATGGTTTTACCGGTACCTGATGGGCCATAGAACAACACGTTCCTTGGAGCCCATTTGCCGAACTTCTCAGGGTTCTCTAAAAAACGTTCGATCAACCTGCATTTTTGTCTTGCGTTATTCTGCCCGATAACATCTTCAAAGGTTACATCGCTTTTGAACTCGATGGCTGGCATACCATTATCATCGTTATTTACAATAATGGATGTGTTTAACCCAATTATCGATTCAGGTGGCTCAACTTCAAGGATCTTGTAAGCAAAATCAGGATACATCCTGCGATCAAATAGATAATCGCCCTCCCGTGCAACATATCCGTTCCACTGTTCCCGGGCGTAAAATTCGAACACATCAAGGTCTTCGATTATTGGTTCATCGTCAAGTATGCCGGTCAAAGGATAGCCTATGGGCTTTATAACAAGCAGCTCTGCCGTTGATTCGATGAGATCTGTGCTATGTTCTCTTTTATTTTTCTGGTTCGTTCGCTGGATCGATTTTATGATTATACCATCCCAAATTTAGTTGATTTATGTTGTATAATATTAAAACGAAAGAAATAATTAAATTTATCCCTCAGATTTCCGCCTTGAATTTAATCCAGATTGAAATCACCGTATTTGGCAATGTGGGCTGCAAGCCCGCCGTCATTCAGTATCTTGATCATCACGTCAGGAAGCGGCGAGAATGTTATTTCTATTCCCTTTGTCAGGTCTTTTACTATTCCTGCCGACATGTCCACTTCCAGTTCATCGCCCTCGTCGATCCTGTCGGTATCGCAGATCAACAGTGGAAGCCCTACATTGATGCCGTTCCTGTAGAATATCCGGGCAAATGATTTCGCAAGTACAGCGTTCACGCCCGCAAGCTTGATGATCGTGGGTGCATGTTCCCTGCTTGAGCCAAGCCCGAAGTTGCTGCCAGCAACAACAAAGTCACCTTTCTGTACCTTTTTCGGGAATTCCGGGTCTGCATCTTCCAGAACGTGCTTTGCAAGTTCTGGCAGGTTCGTCCTCAGGTGGAACAGCCGTCCGGGTGCGATGAGGTCCGTACTGATATCGTCCCCGAATTTCCATGCTTTGCCATTTAGTTTTGCTTCCATATTACAGCACCTCCCTCGGGTCAACGATCTTACCGGCAATGGCAGAAGCTGCCGCTGTTGCCGGGGACGAGAGATAGATGTATCCTTCCGTGTTTCCCATCCTGCCTTTGAAATTACGGTTCTGTGTTGCCAGGCATACTTCACCATCTGCCAGTATTCCCTGATGTACACCAACGCATGCACCGCAGCCCGGTGCCATTACCGCTGCACCTGCTTTGACGAATGTCTCTATATAACCTGCTTTAAGTGCCTGCAGATAGACGTCCTGCGAGGCAGGTGTTACGATAAGTCGGGTGTCAGGGTGCCTGTGCTTGCCCTTGAGTATTTCAGCAGCGATCCCGAGGTCGTCAAGCCGCCCGTTCGTGCAGGTTCCGATGAATACCTGGTCTACTTTTGTGCCAGCAAGTTCCTTTGCCGTGCTTGTGTTATCAACAGTATGCGGTGCGGAGATCATGGGTTCGAGTTCTGATGCATCAACCTCGATCACTCTCTCATAGACTGCATCCCCATCTGCACTTATGGGTCTGAATTTATCCCCGCGCCCTTTTTCTTCAAGATATGCTTTGGTGGTCTCGTCGGATTCGATCAGACCTGTCTTGGCTCCTGCCTCAACAGCCATGTTCGAGAGGGTGAACCTTTCTGACATTGTCATGTTCCGGATAGTCTCGCCTGTGAACTCCAGTGCCTTGTAGGTGGCACCATCGGCACCGATCTCACCGATGACGTAGAGTATCAGGTCCTTTGCATAGACGCCTTTGTTGAATTTGCCTGTGACGTTTATCTTGAAGGTCTCAGGGACGCGAAGCCATGTCTTGCCAAGGGCGATGCCTATTGCCACATCTGTTGACCCCATGCCAGTTGAAAAGGCACCAAGGGCACCGGATGTGCAGGTGTGGGAATCCGCACCTATCAGGATGTCGCCGGGGTTCACATAGGTTTCAACCAGACGTTGGTGGCACACGCCTTCTCCGACCTCGGACAACACTACTCCTGTCTCCTTTGAAAACTTGCGCAGGATATTGTGTGCGTTTGAGAGGTCCTTGTTCGGGCTGGGTGCTGCATGGTCGATGAATAGTACTGTACGCTTCGGGTTCTTTGCCTGGACAAGACCGATCTTCTCAAGCTGCTGGACTGCCAGCGGTCCGGTCCCGTCCTGAACTGCCGTAACATCCACACTCACGATAACGATGTCCCCTGCGGACACTTCTTTTCCGGCATGTTCCCCGATTATTTTTTCTGCAATTGTCTTTCCCATTTGGTCACCTTGATAATTTCATGTTCTTATGGTTTGATGATTTTGAGTTTTAGAGTATGGTCTGGATAATCGCCTTATCTGTATATGACATTAACGGGATGTGAGTTATCTATATGCATGTGGTATCCGTTGGGAGCTATAATCAATGTGGCAGTTCATATATGGATTTCAAATTAAAAGCGTGGGTTTTTGAGGTTAGTTGGATATTTTCTGTTAAATGATCTAGAGAAATGGATAAAATTAATATAGAATCATTTTATAAAACTATTTAATTCGTCTCTAAATTTTCCAATATCGCTTATTACAATTTCCTTAGCTTGTGAATGAATATATTCATATTCTTTGTTTTGCCTTACTTTGAATTCTCTTTTAACCCAAGTTTGACAGTTTCCACTCCCTTGTGAAGAGAATGTCTTCTCTTTAACCCATAATTTTTCATTTTTTTGTCAG
>JAFGQV010000038.1 GCA_016935475.1 Methanosarcinaceae archaeon | reverse complement strand
CCGGGAATGCATTGATCTCCAGCACCTTGTCATTATCCTTTGCGGCTTCCAGCACAGCGTTCATATCCACCTCATATGCATCCCTCTCACCCAGAAGCCGACCTGTGGGATGTCCAAGTATATCCACATGCTCGTTCTCAAGGGCTGATACCATCCGTTTTGTTATGGTCTTCCTGTCTTCGGTGAAGCCTGAATGTATTGATGCGATCACCAGGTCCAGCCCCTCTAATATATCGTTGCTGTAGTCAAGCGAAGAATTTGCCTTGATGTCGCACTCGACCCCGGAAAGGATCCTGATATCATCGAATTCCCCGTTGATCTTCTCGATCTCTGCAACATGTTCACCAAGGCGTTTTTCCGACAGTCCCCCGGCAATAGCCCTGGATTTCGAATGGTCGCAGATCGCAATGTAGCTGTATCCAAGTTCCCTTGCTGCTTCTGACATCTCTCTTATCGTGCTTTTGCCATCACTCCAGTTCGAATGTACATGAAGGTCCCCTTTGATATCGTCAGTGGTGATCAGGTGGGGCAGACTTTTGCTCAATGCAGCCTCCACCTCTCCCCTGTCTTCCCGGAGTTCAGGAGGTATAAGGTCAAGCCCCAATGTCCGGTATACTTCCTCCTCGGTACGGCAGGGATCAAGATCTCCGGTTCTCTGGTCGGTGAAACCGTATTCGCTCAGGTGCAGACCCCTTGAAAGCGCGATATCCCGCAAACGTATGTTGTGTTCCTTCGAGCCAGTGAAATGCTGCAGGAGCGAACCAAAGGATTCTTCATTCACGATCCGAAGGTCCACCTGAACGTTGCCCTCATAGATGACAGAACCTTTGGTCGTACCTTCCCCGAGAATCTCCTGAACCTTTTCCATGTGGGTAAAAGCGTGTATGGCATCTTTTTGATGGGTTGATGTCGCAATGAGATCAATGTCACCGACAGTCTCTTTGCGCCTGCGGATACTTCCTGCTGCAACGACAGTCCTGATATGCGGGTTTGATTCCAGCGTTCTCTGAATCTCCTCTGCGATGGGTAGAGCCCTTCCAAGAGGTATCCTGTTTAGCTTACTTCTTTCTTCCAGGGATACGAGGGCATTCAATATCCGCTTTTCCTGTTTTGCACCCATCCTGGGGAGCCTTCGGATCCTGTGGGTCTCGGCAGCCTTTTTCAGGTCTTCAAGTGTTTCCACTCCCAGATGCTGGTAGAGAAGCTGAACAGTGCCTGGTCCGATTCCCGGAACCTTCATGAGCTCTCCCACATCCACAGGTATCTGGCTGTTCAATTGTTCAAATGCCTCAAAGGTCCCGGTTGTGAGCATCTCCTCAACCTTGCCTGCAATTGCCTCGCCCACTCCGGGAATGTCTTCAAGTTCCTCTCGTTCGTATATCCCATTGATGTCCTCATCCAGATTCTTGATGTTACGCGCAGCTTTTGTGTATGCCCTTATCTTGAACGGGTTCTCGCCCTGAAACTCGAGCATCTCTGCCATCTTGTATAGCCGTGCACTGACCTCAGAATTATCCATGCCACAACCCCGCATAACCGGATTTATCCGGCATCCTATATAATGTTCACCTGTTTACCTTACTTGTTTACTTTACATCCATCTCGCGGGCAAGGGCACTCTTTACCGCCTGCTTGTGAAGTTCGGCAGATTCATGTATCCCGCCAAGCTGCCCCCTGACCGCGCGGCATGGATACTGCTGGATCAATAGACCGGCACGGGCAGGTGCATCTTCTACCGGGGTGCCGATGAGCTTTTTAGCCATATGCCAGGTACTCCCGCAGGGTGCACCCCGGATCACCCTGACCTCGACCACCTTTCCATCAAGTGACCGGACATCAAGAACCGGCCTTCCGAAAAAGGATGTGAATTCCGCCATGGATGGGTCCGATCTCAGGTTGCAGCAGATATCATCGACCTCGATATGTATCCCGTATTCCTCTGATATCTTATCCAGTTCATTGACAGGGGCGCGGGAACTTCCTCCGGCTATGATCAATGCACGAATGCCTGCCCTGCCAGCCATACGGGCAATTTCCGGGGTAAGGTCAGGATGAAGAGAAAAAGTAACGAGAATATCTGTTTTGAACACCGCATCATCTATATCCAGGTTCTCAAGGAACTCTGCTGGCTCTTCTACGAACTCCGGAAGATCTGCCGGAAGCCCGGCTGATACGACGTCGAAATCGGTTTTCGACCGTATGGTCTCTATAAGGCGTTGACCGTATTTTCCGCGGGTGATCACTCCTATGGTTGTCATGTATATCTTTTTTAGTTCCGGGTGTTAATAAGATAGCGGCACATTAATATTATTTGCTGGTTAATTTAATATTACTTTTAAGGATGTAAGGTGATATTATGTGTGACGTTGACCAGTCAAAAGTGTATTTCAGATGCAATGTATGTGACTTCGTATTCCAGGCAGACCCGAACTTTGCCCCCATAAAGTGCCCCCAGTGTGGCAGTGAAGATACCGCCCGCACATAAAATGATCAACTGTAAGGCGGCAAGGCAGATATGAGGGGAAAATTAATTACACTGGAAGGGATCGACGGGTCCGGCAAATCCACAATGTCTTCGCGTTTGAAGGCACACCCGGCTCTTGGCGATGTCCTGTTTACAAGGGAACCGACCACGGACTGGATTGGTGAGGCAGTGGAGCGTGCCATACACTCCGATACCGACCACCTTGCAGAACTGTTCCTGTTCACTGCAGACCATGCCGAACATATAGCAAAGGTGATACGCCCTGCACTTGAAAGCGGCAGGACCGTGATATCTGACAGGTACTCGGATAGCAGGTATGCATATCAGGGAATGACCCTTCATGGCAGGTTCGAAGACCCCATGAAGTGGATACAGGACATCCACAGGGACTGGACAATCGTACCGGACCTTACCATTCTTTTTGATATCGAACCTGAAATAGCGGTTCAGAGATGCAGTAACAGGAGCGAGCAGACGAAGTTCGAGAAAATAGAGCTTTTAGAGGATGTGCGCGCAAACTACCTGCGCCTTGCCGGGGAAGACCCGGAGAGATTTGTGATCGTGAATACGGACAGAGCCATTAAAAGAATAGAAGCCGATGTGATAGATATTATCACATCGTTAGTTTAGGTATTTATTGACCTCTGGAGATTGGTCACTGGAGATTATTATCATCCGCGAATTTCACCAGCGCTTCACCAAGTTCCCTGGCATATTTTGGATTTAGGTTAAACCGTCCGCGTTTCTGGCCAGCGCGCTCTTTTGAAATCTCGATATACTCTTTTTCGAACTTTTCACTCGATGTGAGGGTAATGGTGAGGTACCAACCTGCACCCATTTTTATCTCTGCATACCCGTCGCCAGTTTCATTTTCTTCGATCTTTTCTGCCATATTATTTCACCTGCAAGTATAAGTCTAAATTCCAGATCATTTTAATGTATCAATGCCAGCGGTATTGAACCATTATGCAGGGCAGTTGCAACAAGTGCGCCCTTGATCACGATCTTCTTAAGGGACTCTATGTCCGCCATATCCCGGACACCGCCGCCAAGAAGTACATCGTGGGTGGACTTACTTGCTATTTTACTTAAAAATTGTGCATCCACACCACTTGAGGTGCCAACCCTGTCCATATCCAGAATGATGATGTCCCGGATATCCATATCGTTCAGTATCTCCACGATCTTAAATGGGTCGTCCGGCATATGGGAATCGCGTGTGAGTATCCTGCCATTCTTTTTATCGATACTGACATTCACACGACCCGGGAACTCCGATACTGCGCCAGCTATTGTTTCCATTGAAGCGGTTTCTGTTCCAAGTATAACAGTGTCTGCAATTAAGAGTGCTTCCTGTACATCGGAAAGCGTAGAGATACCCGGGTCCACCATCGTCTTTGTTCTCTGGGAAACGGACCGGATGACGTCAAAATTGGTTTCGTGTGCGCCCACCCCCTGCAGGATGTTCAGGTCTGCGATGTACACTTCTGCCGGTTTGACCGAGTCGATTACCTCAAAAGGGTCAGACGATGTGCATATCTTACTGGTAATGTGTACCGGCTGGTATTCCTTCCGGTTTCCGCCCTGTGCGTGCACGACATTCCGGTTATATATATCTAATACGAAAATAATCCGAAACATATTTAATTGATACATCCTCTCATATAAAAAAAGAGGGTACTAAATGAAATTACTGATCAGTCCAATAAACACGGAAGAAGCAATCGCTGCATTAAAAGGCGGTGCCGATATTATCGATGTCAAGAATCCAAAGGAAGGTTCACTTGGTGCAAATTTCCCCTGGATGATAAGAGCAGTGAAGGATGCAATTGAGTCAAAAAAACCTGTCAGTGCAACGATCGGGGATTTCAATTATAAACCCGGGACCGCGTCACTTGCTGCACTGGGTGCAGCGTCTTCGGGTGCGGATTATGTGAAAGTGGGGCTGTATGATATCCAGACCGAGGAACAGGCAATGGATATGCTCACCAAGATCGTGCGTGCGGTCAAGGATTACGACCCATCAAAGAAGGTCGTAGCATCCGGCTATTCTGACTACGAGCGTATCAATTCCATCTCACCCATGCTGCTTCCGGAAATCGGAGCAAAGGCAGGTGTCGATGTGGTAATGATGGATACCGGCGTAAAGGACGGCCGTACTACTTTTGAGTTCATGACCGAGGAAGAATTAACCGAGTTCGTGAGATTAGCCAATGAAAAGGGTCTTGATTCCGCAATTGCAGGAGCGCTCAAATTCGAGAACCTGCCAGCGATCAAGAGGATACAGCCCGGAATTATCGGTATTCGCGGCATGGTATGCGGCGGCGACCGCAGCACCACCATAAAAGAAGAACTTGTGGTGAAACTGAAAAACGAGATGCAATAAGGTTTTTAAGACTAACGGGGTGGGGGGAAATTTTGATTTATTCGAGCTTATGGCTTGAGCAAGGTGTAGGTTTGTGGGGAGTTCAAATTTTCAAAATGTTTAAATAGAATTGTAGCAGTGAAATTGTGTACTAATGGGATTTGTTAAAATTTGATTAATGTTTAGAGTGCTATAAACAAATTCGAGACTTAAGGATAAAAATGCAAATAAAAAAACAATATAAAACACCTGAAAGACTTGTCGAACTGGTGAAAAATATTAAAAAGATGCATGAATCTATCGGGAATGATGCTCCATGTGCATCTCTTTCTGAGGTGGGGTGGGTATACCCAATTTCTATATTGCCACTCGTTGTATATGCACATAATAATGGAATAAGTATTACTTATACAGGAAATAACGAAGATGTGTCGTTGTATCTTGATTCAATTGGCTTTCCAAGCGGCGTGACAAATCTATTTGATGCTGACAGTAACTATCTTCCAATAACCAAAATGTCCTGTGGTATATCAAATCCATTATTAAACGAATATGAAGAAAGGATATTGAGTAATATATCGGAAAAATATCGAAACTCATTTATGAATGGTTTGAAATTTCTTACAAGTGAATTGCAAAATAACGTAGAAGAGCATTCAAGTATTGATAATTATTGGATATTTGCTCAATATTGGGATAGGACAAAAACTTGTGAAATATGCATCGCAGACACAGGAATTGGCTATAAAAATTCATATAAAGGAACTGCTTATGAAGTTGATAACCACTTTGATGCAATACGAAACGCTCTCAAAGGTCTGTCTTCAAAACCGGTTAATGAAAGAGGATGCGGATTAAGTGGAATAATGAAAATGTTCATTGCTGGTTATAAAGGTGAATTAGTGATAATGTCTGGTAATGGTTTACTATATGCATATCAGAAAAAAAATATTATGTATGAATGTCCAATTTCGTGGAATGGTGCTTTTGTAGGTCTAAAATTTAGGCTAAAAGAAATTGATGTTTCAAAATATTACTGAAAAATTAAAAACTACATTTTAAATAGGTAATAGAATATCATTATTAATGGTATTGCACATGGCGGAAATTTTACAAGTTTATGATATAATCAAGTCAGATACTTTGCGTAGTAGACAAGCAGCTTGTAACATAGTGGATACAATATTTGAGATACCACCAACTGAAGATGTATATATTGATTTTAATAACATAATCTTCGCATCACGTTCTTTCTGTCATGAGTTATTGACGGCGATTAAACAAAGAAAAAACGTACATTTAGTCAATACCAATTCAGAAATTAAAAAAATGTGTGATGTTGCAACAAAAAAACCTGAGATAATTTTTGATTTCTCGAATGAAAAAAAGGTTTTATTAGAAAATTAGTAATTTAGATGGCAAATTTAAAATACTCCGTTCCTTTACCCCAATCCCCAAGATATAACCCACATGCTTTGACGTCGATTTCTTTCCTATCAGAATTATTCTGGGTTTTTCGAGTTTTTGACCCCATCGCAGGTTATTTTGCTTGACAAGATATATCTGACCAGTCTTGTCATGATGTGGGAGCAACATTCCGGGAATCCTGTTACCCAGACCCACCTTTTCCAGAAGTTGTCGAGCGATCTTTTTTGCCTCTGAACGGCTCGTACCCTTTGTTAAAAGTGGTATCATCACATTTTCAAGGGCATTGAAATCCGGGAGCAGGTGATGGTACTGGAAGATAAAACCCAGTTCCTCTAGTGATTAAGATGAAAACCGAAGCCTGAAAGAGCGATTGTGAAAATCCAAATATAACAACGGATTTTAATATGATGTAAAAGTTGATTTAATTCATATTTGTCATTTACTTAAGGAACATTTATTTCGGGGAATCTGAGAGGACGATAATGAATATTTCGATAAGGCCAGAAGAAGAAAATGACTTCAAAAATGTAGAAAATATGACAAGGGAAGCATTCTGGGATATATACAAACCAGGATGTGATGAACATCTTGTTCTACATAAGATCAGAAAAGTACCTGCATTTGTAAAAGAACTGGATTATGTTGCATGTGATAAGGAAACAATTGTCGGCAATATAATCTATTCAAAAGCTAAGGTAGTAAATGAGGACAATAATGAATTTGAAGTTTTGTGTATGGGTCCATTTGCAGTATTGCCGTCATATCAAAAGAGGGGGATTGGTTCTTTACTGATGAACCATTCTATTGAAAAGGCAAGGCAGTTGGGATATAAAGGTATAATTATTTTTGGGAATCCAGAATATTACCAGAGCTTTGGTTTTAGAAATGCCAAAGAATACAATATCCAAACGTCATGGGCTGAAAATCTGGATGCATTTATGGCATTAGAACTCTACGATGGTAGCCTGATGGGCATTGCGGGAAAATTTTATGAAGACGAAGTTTTTAAAATCGAGAACGAAGAGCTGGAGGAATTTGAAAAGCAATTTCCCCACAAAGAGAAATATGTTACAGACACTCAATTAAATCTATGAATAGATGAGTGATTCATGTAATAAATTCCATTACTCTTCCCTATTTCGTTTTATCTCATCGCTAACTAAGTTACCATCTTCGAGGGTAATCACCCTGTCAACATACTCAGTATGCCACAGTTCATGTGTTACCATCACAATTGTTTGACCATATTTTTCATTCAACTCTTTGAACACATCCAGCACTTGTTTTGAGTTGGTAGTGTCCAGATTTGCACACGGCTCGTCAGCAAACAATATGTCAGGCTTTTTTGCTATGGCTCTTGCGATTGCCACTCTCTGCTTTTCCCCACCAGATAACTCATCAGGGATCCTGTTATGTTTATCTTTCAGACCAACCTTATCCAATGCTTCAAGAGCAGTTGCATAAGATTCCTTTCTTGATTTTCCTTCCATCATGGAAAGGATATAAACATTTTCTGCAGCACTCATTTCATTAATGAGTGCATAGTCCTGAAAGACATAACCGACCTGCGTAAGCCTGTAATAACTTCTTTCTGCCTCAGGCAAGCTGGAAACCTCCAATCCCCGAATGGTATATTCCCCATCCGTTGCGTCGTCCAATAATGCCAGTATCCTTAAAAGGGTTGTTTTTCCACTTCCTGATGCACCCATTATCGCTACAAATTCCCCTTTCTTTATTTCGAACGAAACACCCTTGAGAGCCCTGACAGCAGTTTTCCCTGTCCCATAATACCTTTTCAGGTTTTTCACTATGATCATTTTTATCGTCCCCATATGGCTTTTAGTATGCTCTCTTTTGATACACTCCAGGCAGGGAGTATCCCGGCTATCACTGATAGTGTAAGCATGGTAACGATGCTTTCAATAAGCAGCACAGGATCGATCTGGGGACTTATTTCCATGGTTTCGTAGAATACCACCGGATTCGCCTGGAAGTAGAACATAAGTGAAAAGTATAGTATCAATCCTGAGAGTATCCCTAAGGAAACATAGAACGTGCTAAGGAATGCATAGGATAACACTATTGATCTGGGAGTGATGCCTACTGCTTTTAGAATACCGATCTCTTTTTTCCTATTAAGTACATTGATATAGATAATGATAAGGACCAGTGCTGCACCTACGATCAAACTCACGAACTTTGACATGGTATCTATGGCACCCATGCTTTGCATTGCTTGTTTTATGAGAGTTTCTGACTTATCAGCCCATGTGAAGATCTGCTCATTCACCCCGGCTTCTCTGATCTTATCCTTTATCTGACCTTCAGTCCCTTGCTTGTCAACCCTTACGACTACACTGGTAGCTTTACTCCCTTCCAGACCATAGACATCTTCAATTTCTTTATAGTTAACTAAAGCATTAAGATCAACAAGTTCAAATGAGCCTTCCATGATGCCTTTGACCTTATAGGTCCTCTTTACGCCATTGCTGTATGTTACATCAACAAGCGATCCCGGTCTTACTTCACCCAGGTTATCATATATTTCTGATCCAAAACCTGTACCTGCGATCATAGCACCAATGATGATCTCATCCCGGGAAAGCTCTCCTAAGAAATCTCCTTCACTGATAATGTAGGGGTATTGTGAAATTTCAAGCTCTTCTGTGGGGAGCAAACCTGTAATAGATGCTCCTACAACTTTTTGCTTGTGTTCAATAGATGCTCCAGCGTCCAGTCGTTTTGTTGCAGCCCTCACACCTTCTACCGCCCTGACTTTCTGCAGGACGCTATCAGCATTGTTAATGTAGGTGTTGTCATCCATTGGTTCAATGACAATATCCCCGTAAGGGTAGTCTTGCATCATACCAGTAAATAGAACCATCATTCCTCCTATCATTGAAGGAAGGAATACCAGGTTCATGAAGATGAGCGAGAGAACAAAAACTATGAACATCAGTGTTTTTTTGTTCCCTCTTTTTACACTGCAGTATGCAATGAGGCTTCCCACCCTGATATCGTCGATCATGTTGGAGACCTCTCATTATTTTTTGTTGTTAGCAGAATGATTACTGCCTTCCATTAACTGCCTGATTACCTTATCTTTTGATTTTGTTGTCCTATAATTAATATAAATTAGTCCTCCAATAACTGCCAGGATAAGCAATATGATTAGAACTGTTCCTGCTCCACCTTTCTCTTCCATGATAATAAGATTGATGTTTGTTTTAATTTGTTCTTCCCCAAAATCATCACTATACGTTATGGTTACAGGGATCTCATATTCTCCTGCCTGGTCAGCTATAAAAGTAATTACTGCAGGTCCGTCTTCATTTGGATCAAGAGTTCCTATAAAGGATTGTTTTAATCCTTTGAATGGATGGTCAATATAGACCCTTATTGAATTTATTGTTCTCTCACCAGAGTTTTCGATCCTCATGGTCAATTCTACAGTATCACCCATGTAAGGAAGAACAGGATCGACCTTTACAGACGCAAGATTCAAACTTCCTTTTTTGTCAAGCACGGTTATTTTAATTTCATATTCATCCTTTTGCTTGCCAAAATCATCCTCATACTCTATAATGACAGGGATATCAAATTCTTCTGACCTGTTTGCCTTGAATTTGAATAATGCAGTTTGGCTTTCATTTATGCCAAGAGTTCCAATTGTAGATGTTTTAATTCCTTTAAAATCATGATCTAAAGTAACTTCTACAGATTTTGCTATTGTATCACCAAAGTTTTCTATGCCTAACCTCAGGTCAACCGTATCTCCCTCATAGATATATTCAGGATCGGTAGTGACAGAAGATATTCTTGGTTCTGCATCTTCCCCGATCACTCTTATTTCAACCTGATAATTTACTGATCTACTAACCTGCCCACTTCCATATGTTAATTTCATTTTTATGATATGAGGACCAGGATTGGCATCAGGGGTTGTTCTCATGTGATATACCAGGTACCTTCCACTTGTGCTGTAAATTAATTTAGGAATATGGGTGACCAGATCTTCTGTAACTATGATGTCCGGAGGAATGCTTATTATTTCAAAGGTAATATTCTCAGGAACTCTGGTGCCGGAACTCTCAAGATTAATCCCTATGGTAAATTCTTCATCAATGCCTACTGAACTGGGACTTATTTCCTGTATCTCTGCAGTTACACGTTCCTCATCAGAAGGCCCTTCAGCAGCAGAGATACCTGTAAAAACAATTGTAAGAACTAATAGGCACAAATATATTAGTTTCGTATTATAATCCATTCTATATCTATCTCCCTTTGAACCTTTTCTGTAAATTCAATATGATTATTTATAATTAAATCCAATGCTACCACCAGTTCGCTCATTCCTTCCCCTCCATTTTTAGTGCATGCTCCATGAAAACTCCGGGTTTCACACCGAGCAACCGTTCAGTAAAATCAAATATCGTATCCATTATATCTTTACTCCCCACGGCACTCTCTTCGAAATTGTATATCCTGTGGGAAATGGCACCCAGAGGTGCCAGAATGTACAATGCCGCAATCTCCGGATAGCCGGTATCAAACAAACCTTCCCTGATCCCCTCCTCAATTATTCCGGCGACGAGGGGGATTATGATCAATGGGGTGGTCTTTTCAAATTTGGTATGCAGATAAGTGTTTTTCTCCTCGTGCACATAGTTGATAAGCTTTTTATGTTTATCATCAAAGTTACTTAAAAAGCTGAAAAAAACCAGCATCTTCTCAATGGCGTTTATATCTCCCCTTGAAGCTATGCCCTCAATGCCCTCTTTTACCGTCTCCACATAGCGTGCGATTATCGCTTCCAGCACATCATGCTTTGAGCAAAAATAATGATAAAATGTACCCTGCGCCACGCCAGCGTCCTTTACGATATCAGATACCGTCGTCTGTTCGTAGCCATTCCTGATAATAAGTTCCTCGGCGACGTCTATCAGTTCGTTGCGCCTGATCTGCGGGTCTTTTACTATGCGTGCCATTCCAGATACCTTATTGACTGACTGTCAGTCAGTCAGTTAACAATGTGATGGTATAAGTATTTTTCGAGGAGTGTGGCTTTGTGTAGAAAAATCGAAATGATTATAAGAGGTGGGAGTTCTGGATTGTTAAGGAAATAATCTTAACAGGGCTGGTTCCGTTTATGTCACCTATCAACAAGATTCATATTTGGCATGCAAGAGCATCTGATGAAGATTATGTCTCCAAATTCATTTTTGAGTACTTGGCATTCATATCATACTTAATGAACCATATGCCTTTAGACAAAGAAGTAAACGATAAAGAAAGAAAAACTGACAGAACTGTAATCCAAAACCTAAAAAGAAACGAACACATAAAAAATGAATATTTACGTATGGTAGATAATGGTGTTAACTTTGAGGCAGTTCCTGTTGAAAAAGAGTGGTTTGAAGCGACAACTAAAAACAGTCAATGGATGGAACTTAATACTGTAAGTAATGGACTTCTTAGCAGTTGGCACACGATAACTACAATTCTCAATGATGCTCACAATCAACAACATGCATTATTTGATAGGCCAAAATATTGGAATTGTTCTACTCATGGAAGCAAGTGCAAAGATGGAAGCAAGACCATCATTCGGAATAAAAAAGATTGGGTCAACATGGTCGAGTTTTGGTACAGTTTGAGAAATAACTTGTTGCATGGAATAATTGACCCTGAAAACGATGAATATGGACTTCTCATTAAAAATGGATATATAACTTTAAAGCCCCTCGTTGAGTTATTGATATACAGATTAGACATGAAGGAACATTGTTGACTGCTAACTCAATAAAAAATAGTATTTTCGCTCCTTAGTGTGAGGAGCGGAGAGCGCTCAACCGAAGGTTGGCGCTTGGAGAGGAACGGGAACAGCCCCCACAGGGGTCTGTGGGCGGGAAGGTAGCGACTCACATTTAGCCAAAAATTTACTCAGTCTTTGCATCATCGTATTTGGGCTCAGATGCCTGACATCCGAGTTTCAGTATTCGCCTCCATGATAATTGACCCTACACGGTTCATGATGCCGAGAATTACACTATCCCCTACAAAATCACAACTCTGCTCCTATTACCAACACTGAGTTCCACTTCATCGTTCCAGCCGGATTTTGCAAAGGCATCGATGATCTGGATCGGGGTATCGATATCAAGTTCATCCACAAGGGTTGCATGTTCTGCCCAGAGCGAAATGCGTATCCGCCCACTATCATCGGAAACATAGATGTTCGATACCATATTGAGACTGCCGTCATCACGTGTGAATTCCTTGAGTTCCCCGAGACCGGACACTGCGCCCTTGATAGAATACGCTTCCCCGGGCACGATGTCTGCAATGGGTACGAAAGTTTCCGCATACTCGACCGCTTTGTCTGTTTTTTTGATCACGCTGTGGTTGCCGACCTGGATCTCCACCTGCTGGCTGAAATTGTTCTCCCGGGCATAACCGTTGATGATCTCGATGGAATCATCGACATTAAGTTCCTTCGTGAAATCAGATTTATCGTCCCAGAGCGTCACCCTGATCTTGCCGGAATCATCTCCCATCTGGATATTGCAAACACGACCCTCCGAACCATCCTTTCTGGCGAACGTCCGCACATCCCAGATATCCAGCACCCTCCCCGAGATATTGATATCCCCCATACCGTCCTTGATATCCGTGATCTTCTGCAACTTCAGCGTAGCTTCCACAACCTCGTTTGTCTCAGTAAGCACACCGTTCCTTCCAACATTGACCTCGATCCCCGAGTAACCGTCCTTCGCATAGCCGCTTATCTGGACAGTCTGACCGGCACTGATGCTCTTTGTCAGGATCAGGTCTGCCTTATCGTCCCATAACGTCAACCGGATCGAACCGGTCTCATCGGCAACCATAACATTACCCACCTTGCCGATGGTCCCATCATTCCGGTTAAACTCCCTGGCAGGAAATACGGACATCACCTTGGCAATAAAATTCACAGTACTCATATCTGCGGTTATATCCGCGATCTTCGTAACATCCCTGCCGGTATCGGTAACACCCAGGTCATG
>JAFGQV010000037.1 GCA_016935475.1 Methanosarcinaceae archaeon | reverse complement strand
TCATATGTTCTTAGTTTGGTTTGCATTTTTGTCGATTCAAACAAGACTAAGAACATTTATATTTATTCTGACTGTCAAAGTTGGGTTAAAATCAAAATGTTAAGATAGTAGTATCAAATATTAGGTTCCTGACTATAATATAAGAAAATGTATGGATTGGTCTAATTACCATGAGTTCTTGAGAAAATGACAAAAAGTTTATTTCTTCAGAGAAGTTCCGACCCGGTGTATAACACCCTCGACGATTGGATCCTGCACGAAACGATCCCGTTCTCCGTCGATTCTTCCGAAACCTTCAACGCCTCCGTCGACAATGTCATCGCCTCACTTGGTGACTCTGTGGAGTTGCTTGGCTTTGGAGAAGCACTCCACGGCGGCGAGGACATTCTCATCCTCCGAAACCGGCTCTTTCAGCGCCTGGTGGAGGCGCATGGCTACAGTGCCATTGCCATCGAGAGCAGTTTCCCCCGGGCGCACGTAGTGAACGAGTACATAGCCGGTCGCGGTCCCGCATCCTATGAGACTGTGCAGGACGCCGGATTTAGCCACGGCTTCGGCAAGCTCGATGCGAACCGGGAACTTGTAGAGTGGATGAGGGCGTACAATGCCGATCCAACGCACCGCGTCAAACTCCGGTTCTACGGCTTCGATAGTCCGACCGAAATGTACAGCAGCGACAGTCCACGCCAGATCCTGAATTTTGTCCTCGATTATCTTGCTTCGATCGATAGTGCCAGCAGCCAGGAGCATCGCCAGCGCATCGACCTGCTTCTTGGACAGGATTCCGATTGGGAGAACCCCGCTGCAATGATGGACCCGACGAAATCGGTAGGCTTATCACCAGCCGCAGCAGCGCTGCGAGTTGAGACTGAAGAACTCATATCAGAACTGCGCATACGCCGCCCCGAATTGGTGGCGAAGAGCAACAAAAGCCGCTATCTGGAAGCCGCTCAGTATGCGTCTGTAGCACGGCAGTTACTTAACTATCATGCCGCTCTGGCGCGAAAATCGAAGTCGAGCAAAAGGATTGTCGAAGGTCTCGGCCTCCGTGATGCGATGATGGCGGATAATCTGGCGTACATGGTGTCCCGTGAGCGTGGACGAGGGAAGGTGCTGGCTTTCGCTCACAACAGTCATCTGAAGTGCGGAAAGGTAGAGTGGCAACTCGGTCCCGACTTACTCATATGGTGGCCGGCGGGAGCGCACCTTAATGAGATGTTCGGCTCGCGCTATGCCGTCATAGGGACGGCAGTGGGCGTTTCTGAGGCAAATGGTATCGTCCAGCCCGAAGATGGCACTCTTGAGGCGCTCCTGACTGCCGTGCCCGGACCGGTGCGGTTCATTCCAACTCACAAAGGCCAGGGGCTTTCAACCTCGGAAATCGCAGCTCTTCCGACTCGCTCAGGCAGTACGAAGAACTCAACCTACTTCGCACTAACTCCTCAAAGCCTCACCGATTTCGACTGGCTGGCTGTCCTGAATTCAACGGCATACAACCGCGGTGGACCGCCACTGCAACAGCAGGACGCTAACCCCGGGTAGTAAAACTCTTCGACGTTCTGGCAGCCTTCAGTACGGCGGGACGTTCGGGTCGATGAGACCGGCGAGTGAAACGGATAACTTATCACTAATAATTCAGATATGCTTATTCATGAATGCCCCATATGAACCAGCCTCAGGTCATGCTCATGTAAATGACATTCCCGGATGGGATGAAGAGCTTGAATCAGCATTTTCCATATACAAAGGACCATACCTGGCTGGAAGGGTCGTGTCCCGGCATAAGACGGTCTGTGACGTTCTTGTTTCAGATGCTGTTATCAGGACCGGAATTTCCGGAGCGCTCCTGCGAACTGGTAGGCAGCCTGTGGTAGGGGATTTTGTTGTTTTGCTTGACCAGCCGGAATCAGGTTCACGTATGATCGTGGATATACTGCCCAGAAGGACCTGCCTGTCACGGGGAGCTCCCGGGGATGGTGGTGAGGAGCAACTGATTGCTGCAAATATTGATACCATCTTTATCGTAACGTCAGTAGGAAAAGACCTTAATCTGCGGAGGCTGGAGCGGTACCTGACAGTTGTGTACTCATCCGGTGCAAGACCGGTAATCCTGCTAAACAAGATCGACCTTGTGGATGATCCGGCCCAAATGATAGGAAAGATACAGTCTGTTGCAGGCGATGTACCGGTTATTCCTATCAGTGCTCTTTCAAAAGATGGGCTGGTTGCACTCGGTCCTTATATCGATCCCGATGAAACGGTAGCACTTATTGGTTCATCCGGTGTCGGGAAATCCACTCTTATCAATGCTTTTTTTGACGAGACCATCCAGAAGACCATGGATGTTCGGGAAGATGACGAGAGAGGAAGGCACACAACCACAGTGCGGCAGTTATTCATCCTTCCCAATGGCGGAATTATTATTGATAACCCGGGCATCAGGGAGATCCAGCTTGGAGATAGTTCCATTGGACTTGAAAAAGCATTTTCAGATATTGTTTCTGCAGCTCAGGAATGCCGGTTCAAGGACTGCACCCATCGTGACGAGCCGGGTTGTGCTGTTCAACAGGCGGTACAGGACGGTATTATTGCAAAGGAGAGGCTGGATAGTTACCACCGATTAACTGATGAACTTGTATTCCAGTCAGAAAAATCTGAGATCGGTCTTAAACGGCTTGAGAAGAAAAAATACAAAGGAATGTTGAAGAGTTTCAAAAAATACCAGGAATTTGCTGGAAAATGGTAAGGGACTTGTAGCTGTTTTTCCGAAGCATTAAACATCCTGCCCTTGTTTTAAAAAACTATTTTCAAATTAAAAAAGAGGCTCCGATCAAAATAAACATTATGCCTGCAACAGTTGATATGGTCTTTGTGTCTATCTTTTTAATGATGACCTTTCCTAAGTAGATGGTAAGTGTGGACAGAAGCAATAATGCGAGCATGACACCTACAAAGACCAAAAATGGATTGTATTGCGTAGCGAACAAGGCTGCTGCCAACTGTGTCTTGTCCCCCATCTCAGAAACAAGAACGATCCCAAATCCCGAGGTGAAAGGACTTTTCAGTTCATATGTCCCATTTTCATCATCTTCATTCTTGTTCTTCAGGATCATTACACCAAAAAAGATGAATATCAAACCTGAAACCAGTTTCACATAGTCCATTGGCACAGTTTGCGCTATATAGTTTCCAAAAAGTATGGCAGCACCATCGGTAATCACAAAGGCGAGCATTACACCAAGAAGTAAGGTTTTGTGCTCTTTTGTTTTGGTAGAAAATACCAGGATTGCCAGCTGTGTCTTATCCCCGAGTTCGGCTAATCCCACAAGGAGAAAAGGGATCAGGATGTCATATATCATCAGACATCACTAATGGATGTCAATATATAAATAAAACCTGTCAAATCCAACTTAATACTCCACATCCTGCTGCACAAAGGTCGCCAGCCCGACTATCAGGAACACCAGTCCTGCCACACCCTGGATAAGCATATACTGGTTGAACATCGTACCGCTGTAGAGTGCTATCATATCAAGGGTGATGGGTGATACCTTGGTCAGGGATTCGATCACGGATACCGTGTTCTCTCCTGCAACATAGAACACTGGCAAAAAGACCCAGAGGGTTGCAAGTGCCGCTGCGATCCTTGTTGTCCAGCCGCTGCGGTTCACTGCGCCTTCTTCGTTGCGTGTGATCGTTGAGATAAGCATTCCAAGAGACGCAAAGAAAAATGCCGTCACAGTACTTGCTATCAACACATGGCTCTTTAACACTGATGCCTGCCCGGTCTCGATATATGGCATGAACGATGCATCTATGATCCATACGGTCCCTGCGAATATCAGGATTATCATGGGGAGGAATGCAGCAATTGTCGCCTTGAACTTGGAAAGGTAGATGAACACCCGTGGTTGCGGGCTTGCTGCCAGCAGGTACATCGTTTTAACTTCCCTCTCCCTCGCAATGGTGGATGCACCAAGACGGGCTGCCAATTTTGAAAGTGATGTTATTCCGATAAGTAGAGGTGCAATGATGAACAGTGCAATCCCGATATCCACAGGCAATACTATGTCGGGTGATACACCTGCAACTGCGGGTTGTAGGGTAGACAATGAAAATGTGATCATGAATATTGCAACATCGATCAGTGGTGCAGTACCTTTTTTCAGGTCCATGTTGATGGGAAGCTCTTGCATTTCACCCTGCAACGGACCGTATTGCTGCGTGTAGGTCCCATATAGAGTTAGTCCGAACACAATTCCAAAGAAAATGTATGAGGTAATCGTCTTTCGCTTGATAGCGAACTTGAACTCGTCAAGGGCAATAGCCATCATGCCTGATAGCAGGTTAACCATGGTAACCACCTGCAAATTTCATAAAGATATCTTCAAGCGTGATCTTTGTCTGCCTGGCCTCAAGTATAGCCGTCTGCTCCGATGCCATGCGGATAATAACCGGAATATCGGTCTCAGGTTCGCGGATCTTCACGATGACCAGTTCCCGGTTCTGCGAAACATCGATCACGCAGTCAAGGGACGATAGGTCATAAGACAATTTCTCGGCAGCCATCATATCACTGACCTTAAGTTCGATGGCAATATTTCCTGTTTTGTGCCTGAGTGAATCAATGGTATCCTCCACAACGGTCTTTCCATCCTGGATGATCGTAACGCTATCACAAAGCTCATCCACGGTGTAAAGGTCATGATCGGATACCAGGATCGTTTTACCTTTTAAGTTAAGTTCGAGGATAATGTCCTTGAACTGTTTTCGTATGGTAGGGTCAAGTCCGGACATGGGTTCATCCAGAAGGAGTATCTCGGGGTCGTGCAGAAGTGCCAGGGCAACAGCCACACGCTTTTTCATGCCCGTGGAATATCCCCTCATTGGACGGTCTGCAACATCTTCAAGATGCAGTGAATAGATGATGTCACTTATCTGTGAACTCAGTTCTTTTCCGCCCATGCCATACAGCCTGCCATGGTACATGAGTTCACTTCTTGCCGATTTATTCTCATGAAGGCGCGGTGTTTCCGGAACTACCCCTATCATGCTGCGTACTTTGACACCGCGTTTTATTGGAATGTCGTTGACCGTAACATCACCCGAATCAGGATGTATTAGTGTGGAGAGAATTTTTATGGTGGTACTTTTTCCGGCTCCATTCGGACCGATGAGACCGTGTATCGAACCTTTTTTCAGGTGCAGGTCCAGCCCTTTCAGGGCTTCCACTTTCCCGAAACGCTTTGTGAGATCATTCGCAACAATCAAAATATCACCCTTCCAAAAATATTACAACAATCAGGCAATTCCAATAGTATGTAATTCATTTTATATTATTAAAGAATCAATATGGTTAATATTGTATATATGTTACGTAAGAACCGCTCATCATTGGTTCATAATCTTTATATTATACTGTAGTCCTTATAATCCCAACTACCTGAAATTCAAATTTGATGTATAATGTGATGTATAATGTGATGAGATTATGAGAATCGTAATGAAATTCGGTGGAACCTCCATTGCTGATGGGGAAAAGATCCGTCATGTAGCTGAGCTTTTAATAAGCTATCATGAGAGTGGTAACGAAATTGCAGCAATAACCTCTGCACTTGGTGGTGTGACTGACGGGTTGCTGGAAAATGCCATCGAGGCATCAAAAAAAGGGAAAGTATCTCAGGTAAAGGAGTTCATTACAGATCTGACCAAACAACATTATGATGCGGTCAATGAGGCTATCGATGATGAAAAAGTGATCGATGAAGTAATTGAGATGATCGATAGCAGGATCGATGAACTGGAAAAGGCACTTATTGGCATTTGCTATCTCGGTGAACTTACACCCCGCTCGATCGACTATATCTCGTCATATGGTGAGCGTCTGGCAGTGCCGGTCATTTACGGTGCCATCAAGTCAGCCGGTGTCAAGTCAAAGGCATTAACAGGTGGAGAGGTGGGCATTATCACTACCTCTGAGTATGGAAATGCCAGGCCGCTTGAACAATCCTATGAACAGGTAAAGGAACGGCTCAGTCCGCTACTCTGTGACCATATACCTGTAATTACAGGATTTATAGCTGAAAGCGAAGAAGGGATCATCACAACGCTTGGAAGAGGCGGTTCTGATTTCTCTGCATCTATTATCGGTGCAGCTATCGATGCCGATGAGATCTGGCTGTGGAAAGAGGTCCATGGCATCATGACAACTGACCCGAGGATCGTACCTGAGGCAACCCCTATTCCGCAGATATCATATATCGAAGCTATGGAACTATCCTTTTTCGGGGCTAAGGTCCTGCATCCACGGTCCATTGAGCCTGCCATCAAGCACGGGATACCGGTCCGTGTCAAGAACACGTTTGACCCGGAATACCCCGGGACCCTCATCGTAGCTGACCAGCAGCAGAGCGAAGATATAGTGAAGGCTGTTACCCTCATCAAGAAGGTGGCGTTAATAAATATATCCGGTGCAGGAATGGTTGGGACCATCGGTATAGCAGCGCGTGTATTCACGACATTGGCGGACGCAGGTGTGAACATTATCATGATAAGTCAGGCATCATCTGAGGCAAATATGTCCATTGTTGTGGATGAAGGTCATCTTGAGGCAGCGGTTGCGGCGGTAAAATCAGAATTCACCAAAGGTCTTGTGCGGGATGTCACCTACGACAGGGATATCTGCGTTGTTGCAGTTGTTGGTGCAGGGATGGATGGCATACCGGGCGTTGCCGGAAGGGTGTTCAAAGCACTTGGGAATGCAAAGATCAATGTTATCATGATAAGCCAGGGTTCCTCCCAGCATAACATTTCATTTGTTGTAAGTGAAAATGATTCGATCCGATCAGTCAGGATACTGCATAATGAATTTGAACTTGAAAAAATAAAAGGGGATATAAGTTGAGCGAAAAGCATCTCACATACGCAGGATCCGGCGTTGATATCAAAAAGGAAGAAGTAACCATCAGGGCACTTACTGCCAAAATGACCTACCAGCGCAGTGGACTCGGTGCACCTCTTACTGAAATTGGGCACTATGCAGGTCTTATCGATTTTGGTGAATATGCCCTTGCACTGGCCACGGATGGTGTGGGTTCAAAGGTACTGATCGCAAACGAAATGAAGCGCTGGAACACTGTAGGGATCGATTGTATTGCAATGAATGTGAACGACCTGCTGGCGATCGGTGCAGAGCCCATTTCATTTGTTGATTACCTTGCAGTTGAATCCCATAATCAGGCATTTGCGGAACAGATCGGCGAAGGTCTCACAAAAGGTGCCGAGATATCACGCATGTCCATCGTGGGCGGAGAGACCGCAACGCTGCCGGGGATCGTAAAGGGTTTTGACCTTGCAGGCACGTGTCTGGGAATGGTCAAAAAGGAGGCAATAATCACAGGTCAGCGCGTCCAGAAGGGAGATATGATCGTCGGGATACCTAGCAGCGGTGTGCACAGCAACGGGTATACGCTTGTCAGGAATATAATTAAGGAATCTGGCTACTCATACCATGACCCCTTCCCCTACGATCCTTCAACTACCATCGGGGATGAGTTGCTGATACCCACGCGGATATATATGGAGGTTCTGGATGTCATCAAAGAATGCGATGTACATGGTCTTGCGCACATTACAGGCAGCGGTCTTTTGAAACTAAAAAGGGTTACTAATCTTGGATTTGACTTCTATGATCCGATTGAGCCGAATGCCATCTTCAAGTTCCTTCAGAACGAGGGTAATGTTGATGATCTTGAGATGTATAAGACATTTAACATGGGAATGGGATTTCTGTTGATACTTCCAAAAGATGATGCAGAAAAGGCTGCTGAAATGACGGGGGGTAAGATCGTGGGCAGGATCGTTGTGAGCGGCATCAGGGTTTCAGACCTCATCATCGCCTGATTTATTATGGTAAGAGAACGATATTATGGCATGCATAAAAGATATCCCGCATGAGATTCTCTTAAGCGGTGCAACCCTTGGGGAATGCGAGAAATTTATCAGGGAGAACTCTGATGAAGTATATCATGTAAAGGGAGGGTATAAGATATTCGATGTACTTTTGATGGGTTCAAAGCCAATACCGATTGGTGTCAAAGGTTCAACGATTTTTTTCGTATTCACAAAACCCTGCTTTGGTCTTTTTGTCTTGAAAATAAAAGATGCAGATGCTGAGATCAAGCGGCTGCGTTCATCCGCAAGAAAGTAATCTGCTTTAAATAAGCGAACACTCGTATGTGTCTGCTAACCCCATCAGATCTTTGATATCTTTGCACGGTTTACTACCCATGAAAGGAAATCTGAAGATGGGAATTCATGAATTGTAGTTGCAATTACCATTCCGTCACCAAATTCACTGGCAACCATGATGGTTTTTCCTTCATTGTTGTTAAAGAGCACTTTGCTGTCGGTTTCTGAAAAATATCCGTCACATTCCACCGGTACGCTGATATCAGAAACAAGGGAAGGCACTTCATGCCCAAGGACCTTCCGGACCAGGGTTGATTCCTGTTCTTGTATGTATGTCAATTGCATTGGAAGCCATTCATAATGGTATTCTTCAACCATTGGACCGAACACAACGAGTATGCCGCCTTTTTTCACGAATTTTTCAAATGCTTTTTTGTTCCGCTCGATGCCTGGCAGTATTGTGGTATACATAGGATTTGCAAAACCTGTAGGTATGAGCACACACTTGCATGGTGGTAAAAAAGGTGTACCAATTGCATTTGATAAAGCGAGCTGGCTTTTCAGACCGTATTCTATAAACAATTTATCAAACAGTTGCGGCATGTCCCACAATAGTAATACATCTGTCATGACATCATGATAAGAATCCCTATATATTAGTAACTTATCCTTATGGATATGAATCAACTAGCAGCGGTTTCCTGCCCTGCCTGCGGAGGTTCTGAATGTATTGAACCGGCAGAGTTTATCCTGGATAATATTTATTCCCGGTACATGGCATGTGGAGACTGCCTGCCTGACCCGCAGCTTCAAAAAGACCTGCCCTTCTCAAAGATCGAACAGAAGGGGTACGACAACAGTCCTTGTACTGGTTGTGGGAAACGTCATCTGGACGTGGTCATGGCAGATGCACTTTCGATCATGATCGAGTATGGCTGCAGAAGCAAGGGTTCAACCTTGTTTGATGTGGGAACTCCCCTGATATCGGTTGGATACCCGCTTGCATTTCCACCTCGACTGGGACGCAATGAACTTGTTTTGATCGCAGATAACATCAGTCGCCCGGTGGCTGAGCAACTTATCAGGATTCCCGGGATCAAAGGCGTGATAAAAAGGGAAGGAGCACCTTCACAAAGCGTTGGGATACAGGACACGGATTGCAAACCACATACATACGAGTTGCTTGCAGGTTGTGATATGCGGTGCGACGTGGTGACATCGAGTTTCGGGGAACTTTGCATCTACAAGAGCCAATCAAAGATACATATAGAGTTTGGGCGTGAGTCTCCTTCTAAAATGCGGGTTCTTGATGGGCTATACGCGCAAGGACAGTTGATGGGGAAGGTTGTGGTGGATGGATTTTGCGGTCCGGGAACACTTGGTCTGATGTGTGCGCTGGCAGGCGCAAAGCGGGTAATATTTAATGATGCATGGAAGACCGCAATAGAAAACACGCTGCTGAATATTGAGATCAATAAAGATATACTGGGCTTTGAACTTACGGCGTATGTGGACACATCAACTTTGCCGGACATTGCTGAAAACATCGTCCATGTTGCATCTGTTGAAGGAAATGGTGTTGTGATGGATGTATTCCATGGCGACTTCAGGAAATTGAAAGAAGTTATCCCTGATTTTGATATTTGTCTGATAGATACGTTTCCTTCGGTGAATCCTGCAGGATTTGTCTGGAATGGTGCAAGTGGACGTATTGTGATAATTTAGCTCTGGTGCAAAATTTGAGGTTTCTAATTTTTTGAGGAGTGTTTAAAAAAGATTAAACTCCCTGAGTTAGTTACGTCATAAGTATGTCCATTTGCTTCAAGTATGTTAGAGAAATAATGGATAAGTTTGGATACCATGTTTTCATTTTTGTATTCATGCTGAATTTTTATGGATTCATGCCCGGGTTCAAGCTGAATTTCAATGTTGTTCACGATTTGCATAGTTAAGATCACTTTTTTGAAAAGCAAAAGGTACTCGTGAAGTGGTATTTCTCTTATGTATTGCTTGCTTATCATCTCAAACATCATTACATCATCAGGGGCATTACCTAAGACAAAATCTTCAAACTGGCATTGTGGAATGGTTATCAGCCCGTTTATTGCTATCCTGTGTAGATGTACAAGTTCGCTCCAGAATTCAGGTCTTTTTTGGACTTCCTTGCATATTTCATCCAGATAACCAAAATGTTCTCTAATTCCGGAAGGCACTTCTTCGGGTCCCATTGATATTCTTTTAAAATCAATCCTCATTGATTTTGACCTGCGATAGATTTTGTCAATATCAAGATGTTTCCACTTTGCCAAAAACAGTGCAACATTTTTAGCAAAAAAGTCCTGGATATGGGGATTTCCTTTTGAAAACATAATTGTTACGGTTTCAGGAGTTAGCATATCCTCGCAAAATATTGAGACTTCTATATTCCAGTCAAATTCCTTACTTAGCTTGTTGAGATAATCATCAAGTTCTGCCATTGTCTGGATATCAAAAGGATTTATGAACTCATTAACAATTTCAGTATCTATGATGATACCTTTGCTTATTTCCAGTAACCACTGGAGTGTGAGCTGGTTAATAATTACTTTGTCTCCACTTTCAATCAGATCACCCTGTATTCTGGATGAATGTGCAGGAGCATTCAACATTTCAATGGATTTTTCGATTGTACCGTGATTTTTCAGTGCAACATCGGTGAGAACAATTGCATCACGTATGGCTGCACTTAAGTTACCGTTGTTTTTATCTAAAAGTGGTTGTAATTTCTTTAAATATTTTTCATCCAGTGAAATGTTTTTTCGGATCAACATTTTTTAGAATCCTATTTTATTATATTGGAGTGATTTAGTAGTATTCTAGTGTCACTGAATATAATAGTTTCCGTATTGAAATAATAACTTAAAACAGCAAATAAACCAAAAAATCGATTTTAAATTAAAATTTAAAGTATTAAATGTCTTGATAACTTATTAAATACTAGATAAGCTGTTTGAATTTAATATGCGTAAATAAATGTCTTTAAATTGAGTAGTATTATATTCTCAATTTCATATATATTGGTATTATTGTGTATATATGTAGTGCAAAAGACACAGGTGTCTGGTAAAGTGGGTTGGGGGTTTTTTCCAACTCATATTTTTCATCAGTTCATCTGGATTTTGAACAGTGTAGCCACTGACAGGTAGAAACGTCGCATTTTTGAATACAGCTATGTAAAAAAGAAAAAAAGAAAACTGGTTTGATTAAACCAGTTTGTTGATTGGATGGTTTGGATCCATTATTTCGAGACCAAGTTCTTTGGCTGTCTCAGCCAGCATGATATCGACCATTGCAGTTGCAGGGAACACCATGCTTGCATTTTCGATTGGACCGAACAGCTGGAAGTTTGAGCCCACGACCTGTGACACAAGGTTTGTACCGATGTCAGTTGGCATGTAGGCTTCTTTGTGTTCTTTCTTGTACTTCTTCATCCAGTCCCATGCAGATGCCATGTTGTGGTATCCGCCACCGACCGGAAGTCCAAGGTGACCTTTGATCGTAATGACCGATCTGATCGTTGCGCCTGAGCCTGCACCCAGTGGGGTTGCAGCCACATCGACAAGTGGCTTGGTAATGCCACACTCTTTTGCGATCTCAAGCATACCTTTGTCCTGTCCAGTACCGCCGACCTCAAGGATATCAAGTTTACCTTTTACTGAAGGGTCGGTTGCATTGAATGCCAGAACGATTGCAGCTTCGATATCACTGTTCGTGACAACTTCTATCTCTTCCGGGTTGATACTCGAGTTGATGGAGTTGTGGATTGCCCTGTCTGCAACACCAATCTCAGTAACATGCTCTGCTGCTGCAGCACGTACCTCACCAGCTGATGAATCGATCAGGAATGGGGTTGTGTCATCGATTCCCACAAACCAGTCGATAAACGTCCTGATCGCTTCAGGGGTCTCACCGACAATCTGATTGATATATGGGTTGCCGGTTGTATCGCCTAATTCCTGCAGACCTTTCCACAGCCCTTCTGCTGCATTTTTGTCGAAAATTCCTTTGTCCTCATCAGTCACGATCTTGTGTCTGTTGTAGAACATTGTACTTACCAAAACTGTGGGATACTCTCCTGGCTGACCGCCAATTTTGACTCCGCCAACCTCGAATACTTCCTGTTTCTTATCAAATCTGAACATTTTCACACCTCTTTAGAACGGGATCGATGCTACTGAAATGTAGATCAAAAACATCAGTATCCCAACGACTGCTCCATATAAGATTCCTATATCTCTTCCAACTTTCTT
>JAFGQV010000036.1 GCA_016935475.1 Methanosarcinaceae archaeon | reverse complement strand
TGAAGACGGAGAAATATCGGAATACGATGATTTATCTGATGGCAGGAAAATTGAACTTACCCACACGATGTTAAAGAGAACCAAATATGTTAATCCGACTCTGTCGGACTCCTTGAACGTGAGTCCAGGGTCTCCAGGTTAATCCGACTGGAGGGAGGATTTACTTGTTTTTCTGGCGATTATGTATATTTCCTCTTTCTCCGATTCCAGTACATGGACGACCTCCAGACCCATGGATTCAATGCGTCCCAGTATTGGTTTTCGGTTCTGTCGGTTCTTGATCTTTATAACCTGCAACAGCCTCCCCCCTTCCTTTAATAAAGGCAACACACGTTCAAGTGCTTTCAGGGCATCCGCAGGGTCAAGTGTCATATCGCTCAGAATAACATCAACGGGTTCTGGAGACATCGTCCCCAGCGGGACCGTGAACACGTCCCCGAACATCACGGATATCCTGTCGTTTTCAAATGCAAGGCGTCCAAGTTCGGACCTGAACTGGCGACTGAACTCGATCCCTTTCACACTTTCTGCGATCTGGGATGTAAATAATAAAAAACCGCCTGCACTTGAACCAAGGTCGAGAACATGGTCCCCTTCCTGAATAAGCCCGGTCTCATCCTGGATGCGTTTGAGCTTAAAATATCCGGCAGGTTTGTCCAGCCCTTCTGCTACTTCGATAGTATCTTCAAGTGACACGTCCTTTGACGCCTTTGTTACGATCGAGCCGTTTATTTTCACGTGCCCGTCAGTTATTGCCTTTTTTGCACGTGCCCGTGATTTGAAATGGCCGGTTTCAACAAGGTATGCATCAAGTCTCATAATGGATAGTATCCCAGGTTTAACAGTAAAATCAATAAAAGTGTCCACACTTTAGTTTGATCCATAACAATCCAGACCAAACTAAGAACCAATGAAATAACTCTCAACAACAATATATGCTTTCCTGTCGGAAACATTCTTGCAGTAAAAAAGCAGTATGAAAAATTGGGGCTGTCAAAACTTGTTCATACTGCCAATGCTGCATCCATTTCGCTGATTAAAACATCCATTCCAGCACACCAACACATCCGGCTATCTTCTGTCGCGCATCTTTGCCAGCAATCTTAAGATCTCGAGATAAAGCCAGACCAGCGTCACCATCAATCCGAAAGCAGCATACCATTCCATATATTTTGGCATCCTGTTTCTGGCGCCGTTTTCGATAAAATCAAAATCAAGAACAAGATTAAGGGCTGCTATCGTAACAACGAAAAGACTAAAACCAATTCCTATTACCCCACTCTCATGTATATAAGGCACTGAAACTCCGAAAATACCCATTACAAACGAGATCAAATAGATCACGAATATTGATCCTGTTGCCGCAACCACTCCAAGCTTAAAATTTTCAGTGACCTTGATATAACCGCTTTTGTACGCAAGCAGAAGACAGAACAACACTCCAAAAGTCAATGTCACTGCCTGTATCACGATACCGGGATACATGCTCTCAAAAAAAGCCGATATCCCGCCTAAAAATAGCCCTTCAAATACGGCATATACAGGTGCGGTAACCGCTGCCAGCGTTTTTTTAAAAACAGTTATAAGCGCTGCGATCAGCCCGCCCACAATTCCAATGATCATAAAAATAGATACGAGGGGGGAATCCCTTGCAAACATATCCCATGTATATATTGCGGGAATGAGCAACAGGAACAGGAGGAAATAGGTACGGTTAACAGTGCCGTTTATGGTCATATAACCATATCTGGTATCCCCTTGTGCATATCGAAATGTATTATCGTTAAGTACAGGATTTGCGGTTCTCATATTACGGGATAGGTTCTGGTAGTATTAATCTTATTCGAAGCTATTTCTCCACTTGCACACATAACCCTGCGACCCCATCAGGAATGATCATAATTCCAGAAGATCATACAGCATTTCCATGGCAAGTTTATCGCGTTCGTCCCCGCATTTTACAGCAAGACGTGCATACATCTGTATCAACTTCAAATATTCATCATCACCTGTCAAAAGGTACCGCGTTGCATGCACGGTCGCTTCCAGAACCGCATTGAAACCCCGGTTAGGTGCACTGACCACACAGCGGTTCAGGCGGGCAAATATGGGATCAAGTTCTGCAACAAGCGCCTCAGATGTCACTTTAGTGCTGGTACATTCAAAAGCCACCCAGCTCAGTGCATCCTTCAACACAGGAAATTCCCGCCCCCCCGCGGATACAACATCAAATTCCGAATGATCCAGATCGGAAAAGGTTGAACGCACAAATATCAGCGGATCATTCACCACATTCGCAACCAGAAAATTCCCTTTGAAGACATTGTCATAGGTCTGCGAACCTTTGAAAAGCCGGACCAGGACTTTATTGTCCTTTCTGATTATACCGATAGGTGCAGCATTTGGTAAACTGCCCTCGGAAGTTGTCCTGGTGGTTGTGACTATGGTCTCTGATATCCCGCTGAGGATCCCGAAGTCATCAAGGACAGGTTTTTCCGATTCCATCAAAAGCCCATACCTCCAAGCAAAGCAATAAACAGACCTGCGATAATGATATCAGCAGTTGAACCAGGGTTAATTCCTTTCCCGAGGAGTTCCTCATCAAACTGCTGGATAGACGGATGCCTGGCATTAAAACCGGAACCTTCCACAAACCCAGACAGTATCCCCCGTGCACGTCCGGACACATAGTCTGCTGTCTGTGCGTCGAACTTTGTCTGGATGAACGTATCACGGTTCTCTGAGAGGGTCTTTAAGAACGTATATACTATCAGATCGTTGATATTTGACCCGAAGTCGCCATCTCCAGCCGTATTGTTCATGCCGCGAAGGAGACGTTCCCCACAACGGGCACATCGTTTAAAACCGCTGGTCCATTCATTGGCGATCAGGTCATAACCCTTTGATATCTCCATCAGGTCATACAATGTGACGTTCCGGTCCTGCAAGGAACCGATCGAACCGGCGTCCTGCATATCGAATTCATCCACGCCATTAACACGGACCCCTGCAAGGCGGAAGGATTTGTAAAATTCAACTGCATCTGTGGGATCCGTATTCTTTACCATACCATGTGCACAGGAGGTCAGTTCATCCAGGGTAAAAATACGCTTGCCCTGTGCCAGAATGTTCCCTGCTGCCATCACCAGGGGAACCAGCAGGATAAATGCCCCAAAATGTGTGTTGCCACCGCTCTGCCATTTTACGCTCTCACAAACTGCGTGTTTGATGAGCGTACCAACCCCGTTCTTGCTTTTTGCAGCATTCTCCATCACAGGATATACACTTACAGCCGATGCCAGAAAATGCTCGTACCGTGTATCCTCATAATTGTGGTCCCTGTCGATATTACCGGGTTTTGGCGTTGCCGAGACTTCCAGAGCCATAGCAAGCTGAACACAACGTGCGATATAAGGGGCGATCCTATCACTGCTGCCGTTGTATTCTGCCAGAAGAAGCGGGTTTACCTCAAGATTCATTGACATGTATCTTAGCATTATCCAGTATATAAGTTGCAAGTTCTTTCTTAAGACGCATATACTCGGCGCTTGATAGTCCCAGCATATCCAGCACACCATCTCTCAAAAAGCATGGCTTGCTGATCTTACAACACCATACAAGACTTCCAAAACATGTGCTGTCACCGTATTCGAGCATGGTGCCCCTGGCAAAGTTCATTTTCATATTCGCAAATTCCTGTGCAGATAACCCCAGTTTTTTGATCTTCCCGTGTACTGCACACGGTTTCACCGGAAGGCAGCAAAAGGCCAGGGCCCGCAGGTCACCTTCACCGCTACATATGTGTTTTGGCGCATTGTACCATCCTACCTGCTGCTGGTATGCCGTGAAGTCATTAACCAGTTCATTGATCAGACCTGCATTGTTCAAAACACCCCTTGCAATTGAGATCATATCGGCACCCTTTGCAAATATGTCCTTGGCAGCAGAGAAGTCTGTTATTGAATTATTACCGATCAAAAATATTCGTGTGGAATCCCGAATGATCATCATTGCACTAAGGTCTGTGCCAGCACCTTTTTTCATTGCGTCCACATGCAGGATGTCTGCTCCGGCAGATTCAATTTTTTGGGACAGCTGTACATCATCCACCACATTTGCACGGATCTTCACAGACAGCACGACACCCGTTTCCTTGATTTTTTTGATCCAGTCTACAAGACGCGGGATATCATGCATAAGTGCTTCACCAACGCCTATACGGGTCATTTCCTCCTGTCTGCAGTGCGCATCCAGTTCAAGGATCGCACCCGCATCCCTTGCTATTTCCGCAGCTTTAAGGAGGGGTTCAAGAGTCGCACTCCTCACATTTACAGCCACCACAAAGTCGCCTTTCACAGCATCAATCTCATCCTGCAAGAACTTGATAGGATCCTGCGAAATGAATTCCTTCCTTCCTCTTGCGATAAGTTGCGATGCTGCTCTGTTCGTATCATCATCCAGGTTATATCCACCCATAACCACGAGACCTGCACTGCCTGCATGTTCATTGGCAAAAGTGCTGTCTGTGATACCTGCCATAGGTGCAATTGCAATTGGGTTTTTAAAAGTCACATACCCAACATGCAGGTTAAATAGTTCGTCAGTCACGTATTTACCTCAGTTTTTTTAAAAATTCGCTATCTGTCCGGATTTCAATAATAGGTAGTCACATATTAATATTTCGTTTCCAAGGGGCTGTCAAAAACTTTGGTGTTGGAGCTATTTTGGATAGCCAATGACTTATAAATTCATGTTGAATGCTGCTGTATTTGGCTGTCTGCAAATGACAGTTTTGTATTCTAACACCAAAAGGAGGCACAGAGAGCACATCTTTGATGCTTTCTAAGGTCAAGAGATACTAAACCTTGCTCCTCATCTTCCGGGTCATGATGAGGATATATGAAACTCGATATTTTTTGAGTGCACAAACATCATAAATATGTGAAGTATATATACAATCAACATATATTCTTTTAGAGGTCTAAGCTTTTGAGGTTGAAGGATGGCAGCTAGAAGAAGAAAACGAAAATCACAAGATGACGAAATTGACCCGGTAGTAGTTGCAATTATGTTTGTAATTGTTGGTATCTATTTTGTCTACACACAATATCTGTTACCACTGTACAATGCTTTCATGTCACTGTCACCGATTTACGTTTTTTTAATAACATTGATAGTTGTAAGCATAGTTCTTATTTCAATTAGATATGTCTTAAAATATCGTAAAATGCGGGCTGAAAAAAAGGAAGAACATCGTAGGCAACAAATTCTTGCAAGGGGCGTGGAATTTGACAACATAATTAATTTCTTAGAAAACGAAGTTAAACTGCGATATGGGAAAAATAAAGTAGAGAAGGACTATCAGCAAGATTTGGAACAAGCCATGAAAGTGTTAACCGAAAGGTATGGTTATGATATTGAGTACGAAAGAACTCATTCCAGGAAGCATAGAATTGACTTAGTGATAAATGGCTCTATTGGCATTGAAATGAAAGTCTACAAAGGTGGCTCACAAGTGAAAAGGGCGTTACTTAGCCAAATTTCCGAATATTCGCAGTACTGTGACAAAATAATTGGGTTTGTGGTCAACATAACCGAAGAGAGCAATGCTTCTATTAAAGCTGAAATTGAATCTCAACTCAAATATCAAAATGTGATTAATTCCAATGATTATCATATAATTGTACAAGGAATAATATAATTTAGTTTATCTATCTGCATGATGAATCTCATTTCAAGGACAAAAATTGTCAAAATAAAGAGAATGTCGAAGTCATAGAGGGTTCATTGTAATTTTTTTGTATTTTTGACACTTGCGGCACGTGCGGACGACACCAGCTCAGGTTCACAGGTGAGGACGATGAGAACTCAACCTGTGAGGTATTGAGCGAAGCGAAATACCTCGGACCGCGCTCCAGAAGCGTGATCTGGATTCGCAACATTAATAATCAACAGGAACACTAAGGGTAGGTATGACGCTGTTATCCAAAGTTGAACTAACCGAATTGATCTTAAGAACTCCTCCTCTTGTTGAGAACATGATCGACCCTGAACTTCAGGTCCAGCCAAACGGTGTTGAGATGACACTTAAGCAGGTGGAAATTCTCGATGGCACAGGAGCGGTTGATTTTGATAATTCCGGACGGAAAATACCGGATAGCAGGATCCTTGAATTCGGCAGTGATGGATGGATACACCTTCCTGAGGGCTGTTATAAGGTACTCTTTAATGAGATCGTGAATATACCTAAAGATCTGGCAGCCACCGCAAAACCAAGATCAAGCCTTCTTCGTTGCGGCGCTACCCTTGAAACAGCAGTATGGGATGCAGGATATCGGGGGCGCAGTGAAAGTATGCTTGTTGTGCATAATCCTTCCGGCTTTAAGCTAAAGAAGGATGCACGGATCATGCAACTCCTGTTCTATCATCTAAAAAGTGAAGTTTCTGAAGGATATTCAGGAAGGTACCAGAACGAGAATATCTGATCGAATAAGAACCAGATAATCCAACCATTCTCTAAAATCCAGAGCGATCATCTTCGGAAAAGTTATTTAGTATCAGACTCTATTCCACCTCCATGAGTGAAATTGGCAAATCTGTGAGGATGGAACGGATCTTTGATCGAAATAGCGGCAATACAATTATAATACCAATGGACCACGGTGTGGGTGCAGGCCCCCTCAAAGGACTGATCGACATGCCTGCAACTGTGAACAGGGTTGCAGAAGGCGGTGCAAATGCAGTACTCGGGCACATGGGACTACCAAAATACGGACACCGGGGCTATGGACATGATGTAGGATTAATTATCCACCTCTCGGCTTCAACCTCCCTCGGACCGGATCCGAACCATAAAGTACTGGTAACTACTGTAGAAGAAGCGATCAAAGTTGGGGCAGATTGCGTATCTGTTCACATTAATGTGGGTGCAGAGGACGAAGCTAATATGCTTCAAGACCTTGGGTTTGTAGCAAGGAAATGCGACGAATGGGGAATGCCACTTCTTGCAATGATGTATCCAAGGGGTGCAAAGGTTACCTCCGAACACGACGTTGAATACATAAAACATGCAGCGCGGATCGGTGCAGAACTCGGCGCCGACATCGTCAAGACAAACTACACAGGAGATATCGATACGTTTTTAGAAGTGGTTCAGGGATGCCCTGTGCCAGTTATTATTGCAGGCGGACCACAAATGGATACCGAACATGAGCTTCTTCAGATGGTATATGACTCACTCCAGGCAGGCGGCAGGGGAGTTGCGATCGGAAGAAATGTGTTCCAATCGGATGATCCGACAGCTCTGGTCTCAAATATCTCAAAGATCATACACCACGGTATGACTGTGGAAGAAGTACTGCATTCTTGAGGCATGCTGATCTTTTTATCAAAGATCAATGTGAGGTACCAGATCACAGCCTGTACAGGGAAGACACATCGTCTGTGCAATATCGGCCCTGAGCCCATATCTGTCAAGAGTTCTACGTGTCATCCGGGCAAGCTTGAGAAGGCGTTCTGCACTGGGTCTTATGGTCGTTGTTTCACCTTCACGTAGTGGGTGCGGATTTATTGCGCGGAGTATCGGGATAACTCCGATACCTGCCAGTTCTTCAACTCCCGCTTTCACAGTTTCGTCAGTCTCACCAAGACCGATAATAAAGTTGGTAAAGACATGGTTTTTACCGAATATGCCAACTGCTTCCTTCAATGCCCTGAGTATGAAATCAAGTGAGAGGTCCCCACATACGTTTTTAAAAATCTCCCTGTCCATTGTCTCAACATTGTATTTGACCTCAGAAACACCGACATCATAAAGTTTTTGTGAGGAATCCTTTGTTGGACACACTGAAACCCCGATAGGTACGTTGTATTTTTCCTTGAGCACCTGCACAATCCCAAATGCACGTTCAACCTCATCCTCGGGTGATATTTCAACGCCTGATGTCAGTGAAATTGCCTTCAGTTCACCTGCCTTAAAGACATCGTCCACTATTTTTAAAACTTGGTTCTGGCTTTTTACTTTTCCGTTGAGTTTTGGAACAGGGCAGAACTTGCAGTCATAGATGCATTTTTCACAGAGTGTAATATATGCCTGTTCCGGACAGTGGGCAAAAGCAGTCTCAATTTCCCCACGTACGATCTCAATACCATCCTTTTCTATTGCAACCCCGTCATCCAGCTTTTTGACCTTAAGTGGCGAATCCCTGTCAACACCGAGTCTCACGCGATGTCCACCGGATTTGAAGAAAAATGAACGGTTTCCGGCATCCGGTCCTGCGGTTGAACTTGGATTTGTCCCAAGGGCTGAGGCATCCACATCAGCGGATCCGATCGATAACAGCATAGCTTTTATTTCGGCATTCATGTTTTTATTCATAGATGGTGTCCTCAAATACCAACTCACATTTTAATCATTCATAAAGATATGGATATTGAAAAAGCCATTTAAAAAATGAAACAGGAATTGAAGTAAAAACAAAAGTTGATGAATGGTCAAGACAAGGCCGTCTTTATTGAAGTGAATGAAAAACAAATAATAGGTGGTACGATATGCTTTTCCCCGACCTTGTCTACTACATATACGCATGACCATATTAATATATTTTTTGTACATACTTTTTTAACATTATGTACATGATTGGGAGGTTATCGATAATTGAATTGTATAATATTCTCGATACAATTAAATGTAATGGGAATATCGATGTTGTATCACTTTAATACAATCATATTTTCAATCGATGAGGATTTACCATGGACAGGTATGAGCAGGTTATAGAACTGGCAAAAAGGCGCGGGTTTTTATGGAACTCATTTGAACTATACGGTGGTGCCGCAGGATTTTATGATTACGGCCCACTTGGCAGTACCCTGAAACGCAGGATAGAACATATATGGCGTGATCTGTATGTTATCCAGGAAGGGTTCATGGAAATCGAAACTCCGACGATCGGTATCGAGGATGTGTTTGTGGCATCCGGACATGTCGGTGGTTTTTCCGATCCCTTATGCGAATGCACTAAATGCGGTGAGGCTTTCAGGGCAGACCACTTGGTAGCCAATATTGTTGAAGTCCCTGACACCCTGAGCAATACGGAACTTGACAGGATCATCAAAGAGAACGGTATCGGATGTCCGGAATGCGGTGGGGAACTGGGGGACGCGTATGAGTTCAACCTGATGTTCAAGACAACCATCGGACCTGGCAGCGGCAGAGCCGGGTACATGAGACCGGAAACAGCACAGGGTATGTTTGTCAACTTCCAGAGGCTCTCACGCTTCTACCGTGATAAACTTCCCTTTGGTGTTACCCAGATCGGCAAGTCCTACCGAAACGAGATATCCCCAAGGCAGGGAGTTATCAGGCTTCGGGAGTTCACACAGGCAGAGGCTGAGATATTCATTGACCCCCGGGATAAGAAGCACAGAGATTTCGAAAGGTTTGCAGATGCCGTGGTAAACCTATATTCACAGGAAGGGCAGGACAGAGGTGTTGTGGAGCAGGTTACACTCAGGGATGCCGTTAAGAGGAGCATTGTTGCTCACGAGTTCCTGGCGTACCATATTGCGCTCACCAATCATTTCCTGCAGCGTATCGGGATATCCCCGGATAAGCTCAGGTTCAGGCAGCACAAGAAAGACGAGATGGCACATTATGCCATTGACTGCTGGGACGCTGAGATCGAGACCGACAGGTTCGGCTGGATTGAGGTCGTGGGGATCGCAGACAGGACAGATTATGATATAAATGCACATTCAAAGATGAGCAAGACAGAACTTGCTGTGTATGTGGAATATGATGAACCCAGAATGGTCACCAGTTTTGTGGTAAAACCGAACATGGGTAAACTCGGTCCCGTGTTCAAGGGAAAAGCAAAGGCTGTGGCAGAAGCACTTAAAGCCCTTTCGCAGGAAGAACTTGAAAAGGACGAGATCAAGGTTGTCATTGATGGTGAGGAGATTACGGTCCCGTCAGATGTGGTGGAGTTTGCAGAGGAAACCGTGAAAGTTAGCGGGGAGACGGTTGTTCCCCATGTGATCGAGCCATCCTACGGCATTGACAGGATATTCTACTGTGCCATGGAACATGCTTTTGACGAAGAGATGGTCACGGCAAATGAGAATGATGAAAATCCGGAGGATGATGAACGGATCGTTCTGAGATTTAAAGGTGAGGTTGCACCTGTGCAGGTCGCAGTTCTGCCGCTTATTACACGAAGCGAATTGATAACCCCGGCAAAGAAGATCGTGATGCAGGTCCGTGAAAGAGGTCTGCTGGTGTCCTATGACGATTCCGGGACCATAGGGCGACGGTATAGGCGAAATGATGAGATCGGCACTCCATATTCGGTCACCATCGATTACCAGTCCCTTGATGACAGAACGGTGACCATCCGGGACCGTGATACCATGAAACAGGTCCGTGCACCCATTGAAGGCATCTCGGATCTGATATACGATCTGGTCTATAAGGGAAAAACATTTGAAACCGCAGGAACGCCGATCTAAAACACTTTCACACTGCTTGCCGCAGGTTTAAAAGCCAAGAGGTCATATTTGTTTAAAACAACGTGATTATGCAAAACAAACATGACAGCTTATATCGATCATTCACTGATAAGACCCGATACTGTTGAGCAGCGGCTGTACCAGTTGGACCTTGCAGGTAAAGCACTGGCAGCATCAAGTCTTGTAGTCCTTCCCACAGGTCTTGGCAAGACCGTGATCGCGCTGTTCGTTATGGCGTCAAGGCTTGAAAAATTCGGGGGCAAGGTACTGGTGCTCTCACCCACCAAACCACTGGTTGAGCAGCATGCATCTTTTTTTAAAAAGACGCTTCTTATCCCTGAGGATGAGATACTGACGTTCACAGGCAGCCTGCCACCTGCCACCCGTGCAGAGTTATGGAAAAAGGGAAAGGTCATTGTATCCACACCGCAGGTGATAGAGAACGACCTACTTACAAAGCGGATCGATCTTATGGATGTCTCTCATATCACATTTGATGAAGCCCACAGGGCAGTGGGTAACTATGCATATACCTATGTGGCAGAGAAATATTTTGAGAACGCCAGAAACCCTCTTGTTCTTGGCATAACCGCAAGTCCCGGAAGTTCGGATGAGAAGATAAACGAGGTGTGTGAGTCACTTCACATCCGGTCGGTTGCAGTGAAGACCGAATCAGACAGCGATGTTCAGCCTTACATTCACAAAAAGCAGATAGAATGGAAACACGTAAAACTGCCTGAGGAAATGAAGAGCCTGAAAGGTCTGTTAGACAAGGTTCTGGATGACCGCTTCGATAAGCTCACAGAACTGGGTTATTCTCTTCCATACCGCAAGACCACATCCAAACGCGACCTTCTGGCTCTCCAGAAAAGGATGCAGTCCGATCTGCGCGGTCAGCCTGACCCTTCATTATACAATGCGATATCTATCTTAGCAGAGATACTCAAGGTCAGCCATGCCGTGGAAATGATCGAGACCCAGGGCGTTGAAGCTCTTTCCAGATATATGGAACGTCTCGAGAACGAGGCATTTTCAAAGAGCGGCAGTAAGGCTTCTAAACGGTTGGCAGATGACCTTTACATGAAACAGGTTTCGCACCGGGTGAAAGAATACGATGCCGAACATCCAAAACTTGCTCTGGCAATGAAGATCGTCGGGGAGCAGCTTGAACAAAAGCCAGACTCACGTGTGATCGTATTTGCAAATTACCGGGACGCGGCAGAGATGATCACAAATGCGCTATCAGAGGTCGATGGCATACAGCCGATCCGCTTTGTAGGACAGAGTTCAAAATACAAGGATAAAGGCTTGACCCAGAAGCAGCAGGTCAATATCATCGAGGAGTTCAAGGACGGAAAATACAATGTCCTTGTTGCAACATCGGTTGCAGAGGAAGGACTGGACATACCTGCCACGGACCTTGTGCTGTTCTATGAACCAATACCATCGGAGATCAGAAGCATCCAGCGAAAAGGCAGGACAGGCAGGAAACACGAGGGTCGTGTCGTTGTCCTCATCACCAAAGGAACAAAGGACGAAGCATATTACTGGAGCAGTGTTTCCAAAGAGCGGAGGATGCAGAGCAATATGCAGGAAATGCAGCAGGCATCGCCACCCAAGAACAACGACATCTACGAGGCGGTTTTTTCAGGTCTGCAAAAAGAGGAACAGAAAAGGCTTTCAGAATTTGATTCAGAATCTGATTCATTGACAGTGATCGTTGACCATCGCGAGATCAGAAGTAGCGTTGTGCGTTCCCTGGAGAAACTGGGAGTCGATATTTCGGTCAGGACCCTGGAGGTCGGGGATTACGTGGTCAGTGACCGCATTGCCATTGAGCGCAAAAGTGCCGAGGATTTTGTAAATACACTGATCAAACACAACCTGTTCGAACAGGTATCAAACCTCGCACGTTCCTACGAAAAACCGGTCCTGATCTTAGAAGGCGAAGGGCTGTTCACAGCTAGGCAGTTAAACCCGAATGCGATCCACGGTGCGTTGATGTCCATCACCCTTGATTTCGGAGTGTCGGTATTATACACCCGTGATGCAGAGGACACAGCATCCCTTATCAGGCAACTGGCAAAACGTGAGCAATCCGATGAAAAACACGAAATAAGTATGCACGGCAAAAAGTCTTCACTCCTGCTATCAGAACAGCAGGAGTATATAGTATCTGCCATTTCGGAGATCGGACCCAAAGCGGCGCGAAACCTGCTTATGCATTTCGGTTCTGTGGAAGAGGTGATGAAGGCAGGTTATGATGAGTTGGTGAAGGTCAAACTCGTTGGACCCAAAACCGCAGAAAGGATTCGGGAAGTGGTGGGAAGCAATTACAATAGGTAAAAGTAAGGTCAGGTGTGAGGTCTTTTTTTGATTGTATATAATTTGTAAAATTATGTACTCTAAGTAAATCCGACCGAAGGGAGGATTTTTTTGTCAAAAGAACTGCATGGTAGTTACACGTTTTTCTTTAATCTCTCAATGACATCCAGTCCGCGTTCGATCATCTCAAAGTACTCCAATATGCGACGAGTATCATTTTCGTCCTGCATCAACTGTGCGATGCCAGTTATTTTTATAAGTATGAGATTCTCAAGTGACACTATCTCATCACTTACTACAGATGTTGCTTTGGTAATTGGTTGTGTGGGAGTAGGTCCCGGTTTTGGTTCTGGAACATGTGGAGTGGTTTTTATAGGCTGTACTGGTTGTGCCCTTTCTTCAGAATTACAAACAGGACACAGGACCTGCCCGTGATACCTGAACATTGGTGAACCGCAGGCATTGCAGTGGTCTGCAAGCATTGTTCCGCCAAGTTCCAGCAATCTTGATATTTTCTTTATTTTCGCGTCGTTATCGGAATCCATTATACCTTCCTCTCGTTTCAGACTAATACATTTATATCAACGAAAGTCTATTTATACAATATACATATTTAAGGATACATTAAGTATTGCTTATTCTTCACTTCAAAGTTTTCCAAGGTGATTTATATGTCGATTAATCCTGAAGAAGTTATTAAACAAAGCACACAGATATTAGAGCATATAGCAAACGACAATTCGGTACCAAGAAACATCCGTCGTTCTGCAAATGACGTCCTTTCCACACTTCGAAATGTAAATGAACCTTTATTTTTGCGGACTGCGTCCAGCATTTCAATTCTTGAGGATATCAGCAATGACCCGAACATTCCACTACACACCAGAACACTGATATGGAATGTTGCAAGCCAGCTTGAGACAATACCTGTAGACGATTGAAGTATCAACTTTTATTTTTTTCCATTTTTTTGAGGTCGCAGATATTATTTTGATCATCGTCGACCAACACATCTTTTTGTAATCATTTTTATTTACAGTGCACCACAATTCGATTTAAGATAACTTATTATATGGTTATAAATGAGTTATGGGTGCACTATGATCAACAATATCTCAGCCAGGATACTGGAGAACTTCGAGGCAAAGGACCGGGCGCGTGAGAAAGGGCTTTTGCTTTCGAGAAATGTGGTTCGCACCTGTGGAACTGCTATACGCCACATCCAAAGGGGAGATTATGATAGTGCTGCACAGTTGATTGAAAATGCGCGTGAGTCACTTGAACTGATGGATTCACAGCTTCGGGACCATCCTGACATCTATTACGGAGGGTTTGTGGAACATGCCCAGCAGGAGTTTGTGGAATGTGCAGTTTTACATAGCCTGCTGTGTCAGAAGATGGATAGGGCAACCATACCTTCGCCAGAAGAACTTGGTGTGGGATATGCAGCATATCTCAATGGTCTTGGAGATGTGATAGGAGAACTTCGAAGGCATATTCTTGACCTCATACGGCAGGATATGCCAGAGGACGGAGAAGCACTATTAGATATTATGGATGATATCTACTCTAATTTAATGATGTTCGATTACCCTGATGGAATAACCCGCGGACTCAGGCGTAAGTCTGACGTGGCAAGGTCTCTGATAGAGCGTACGCGCGGCGATCTGACCAATGCAATACGGCAGCAGAAATTGGAGCAGTTGATGAGAGATTTTCAATCTTGATTATAATTGTAATTTTAACGATAAATGGGGATTTGAAATGAAATTTGACCCGGAAGAGATAAAAAAAGCGGCAAAACAGGATTTTGAGGCAACATGGAACAAAGGAAAGGAATTGATCAATAAACCCCTTCCAAATGAACAGTACCCTCACACATCAATTACGTTTGGGAAAGCGCATCCCGTTTACGATACCATTGCAAAGCTTCGAGAAGCTTATATGCGTATGGGGTTTGAGGAAATGATGAACCCGCTTATTGTGGACGAACGCGAGGTTCACAACCAGTTCGGGCATGAGGCACTGGCAGTGCTGGACAGGTGTTTCTACCTGGCAGGTCTTCCACGCCCGAATGTGGGAATATCGGACGAGCGTATTGGTTTAATAAGAGAGATACTCGGAACTGTTGATGATGAGGGTATCGATATTATCCGAAAGGTCCTGCATGCGTATAAGAAAGGGGAGATCGAAGGTGATGATCTGGTTCTTGAGATCGCAGGGAAACTTAATGTTTCTGATTCACTGGTCGTTGAGATGATCGATAAGATATTCCCTGAATTTAAGGAACTTGTACCTCAGCCTTCACGCAAGACACTCAGGAGCCACATGACAAGTGGCTGGTTCATCACGCTTGCTTCAGTACTGGAACGTAATAACCCGCCGTTTCATTTCTTTTCTGTTGACCGCTGTTTCAGGAGAGAACAGCAGGAAGATGCGGCACGCCTTATGACATATTATTCGGCATCCTGTGTGATCATGGATGAAGACGTGACCGTAGATCATGGAAAGGCTGTAGCGGAAGGATTACTTTCCCAGTTCGGTTTTGAGAAATTCAAGTTCCGACCTGATGAGAAACGCAGCAAGTATTATGTCCCTGATACCCAGATAGAGGTGTTTGCATACCATCCGAAACTTGTGGGTTCGAATACCAAATATTCGGACGGCTGGATCGAAGTTGCAACATTCGGGATCTACTCACCCATCGCACTGGCGCAGTATAACATACCATATCCGGTCATGAACCTTGGACTGGGTGTTGAGCGGCTTGCCATGATCCTTCATGATGCAACAGATGTCCGTGCACTGACCTATCCGCAGATACCGCAGTACTCTGACTGGAAAATGCCAGACAATGAACTTGCAAAGATGATATATATTGACAGGACACCGCAGACCTCACAGGGACAGGAGATCGTGGAGGCAATTGTGAAGCAGTGCGAACTGCATGGTTCAGAACCGAGTCCCTGTGAGTTCTTTGCATGGGAGGGTGAGATAGAGGGCAAGCACGTTAAGGTCTCGGTAATTGAACCCGAAGATGATACCAAACTATGCGGACCTGCGGCGTTCAATGAGGTACTTGTATTCAACAGTGATATCCTGGGTCTGCCTGATGTCAAAAAATGGCGCGAGGCATTCGATAACGATTCAGCTCGCACAGGCATCCGTTTCATTGATGCATTTGCGTCACAGGTAGTAAAAGAGATAGAAGAAGCGGTTGCGGGTGGGCAGTCAGCATGGGAGACACGGGTCCGGATCGTCAAGGTGCCTTCAGAGATCAATATCAGGCTCGAGCCGCTTGCACAGCGTTACATTACCAGCAACAAGAAGAAGATCGATATCCGAGGACCTGTATTTACCACGGTGAGGGCGGAGATTGGATAATAGATGTCTGGATGAGTGGTTCGATCCTGTTTCGCATTCGATTGACTATCTCATAGGAATACAATCACAGATCGCATCAAAAGTCGTTGTGGAGGATGATTATGGACCCCTTACAACGATTGCCGGTGCAGACTGTGCATTTTTTGATGATTCAATAATCTGCGGTATCGTTGTCCTTGACTACATGACACTGAATGTGATCGAACGCATACATGTTATCCGGAAGGTCAGGTTTCCCTATATTTCCACATTCCTTTCGTTCAGGGAAGGCGGCGCGATCGCGGCGGCACTTGCTGAACTAGAATCGTTGCCTGACATGCTCATGTTCGATGGATGCGGTATCAATCATCCGCGCCGGGTCGGGCTTGCTTCACACGTTGGTGCGGTTCTCGACATCCCCACAATTGGCGTTGCTAAAAATATCCTCTGCGGAAACGCTCATGTACCTGAATCGGTGGGTGATGCAAAACCACTTTTCTTTAAAGGTGAACAGATAGGCTGGCTGGTAAAACCCACCGGACGCAGCAAGCCGATAGTAGTTGCTCCGGGGCACAGGGTTTCTGTGAAAGGTTCCCTTGAGATCGTAAAACACTGCCTTGTCAGCCACAAACTCCCTGAACCAACACGCCTTGCCCATCTGTATGTGAACAAGGTCAAGAATGAGTTGAAAAGTGAGATAAAAAGCGTTACGAACGGCAGATAAAATATCTTGATGAACAGATTGAGTATAACCGAATTCATTCTAAATAAGCCCGGTGAATGTATAATTTGGCAGATGCCGTGTGATAAACATGGAAAAACCTGTTTTGCGGAAAGAAAAGCTTAAACATACCTAACATCAAACACCAATTTATACAAGGAGAAAACAAAATGCAAGCCGCAACAAAAGCAATCGAAACAACAGGAACAATTGACGCTCAGCACCACCTTGTTCTGGATGGGGCGCTGCCCATCACCGGACCGACTCGTGTCCGCGTAATCATCCTGGTGCCTGAAGAATCCGACATAAATGAGACTGAATGGCTTCAGGCAGCAGCCAGAAACCCCGCATTTGATTTTCTGAAAGATCCTGAAGAGGATATCTACACGCTTTCCGACGGGAGACCGTTCCATGATGAAGGGGAAAGTCGTCTTGGTGCTGAAAACAGCTAAACAACAAGAGGGATAAACATAATTGAGAATAACGTGGATACTGCCTTTTTTCATTCATGGTTTCTAAATTACGTAAAAGGTTTTTACTCGGAAGATCCAAAAATCCAGAAGAATATCAGACTTAAAGAAGAACACTCGTTACGTGTTTGTAAGGAGATCATTCAGTTAGGCAAAGCCCTTGATCTCAATAAAAATGCACTTTTTCTGGCTGAGACCATTGCATTATTTCACGACATAGGTCGCTTTGAACAATTCAGGACCTATGGCACTTTTAATGATAAGGTATCGGAAAATCACGCAATTCTTGGGCTGAAGATTTTAGAAGAAACAAACGTATTAAGCCGGCTCACAAAAACACAACGCTCCATCGTTTGTAAAGCCATCGGATATCACAATGTACGTAAACTCCCCGACCCAGCTGATGAAACTCCTGATTGTTTAATGTATTCAAAACTAGTACGGGATGCGGACAAACTGGATATATGGCGGGTTGTGACAACTTATTATACACAACGTCATAAGCATCGCAACCCTGCATTGGAGCTTGAACTTCCCGATACACCTGAATATTCGCTTTGCTTTGTTGAAGATATCCTAAACAACCGGGTTTCAAATTCCCATGCTCTGAAAACATATAATGATATGAAACTCCTGCAACTGGGCTGGATATTTGATATTAATTTTGCCCAGACATTCCTTTTCATTCAACAAAGGCAGATCATTGAGAAGATCATAACCACACTGCCAGATACTGAAGACATACGAAAGATCCAGAACCATTTAAAAGAATATCTGGAAAAAACAGGTAATTCCTGACCCCAAATATAAAAAGTGAACTGAGAGGGAAGGTGTATGAGTAAACTGGTAATTCCGAACATTGCAGGTCTGATGGATAGTGGTGAGCCTGTTTGTATAACCTTCGAAGACAGCAGTTCCGGGGAAAGGTCCGACCTCCTGTACTGCGAACTTGTCCAGAAAGCACGATATGGAGAATCGTTTTGCGTGAGCGTGCAACAATGTCCTGTGGGTGCGTATGTCCTTGGGATATCTGATAATCCCCCACAGGAGTATTACTTCAGGTCTGGCAGGTACTCAAATATGGAGGCAGCCAGCCGTGCTTCAGGATCACTTCCAAGAGTTGACAGGAAATATAATTCGATACGTGTTGAGCCCCTGTCCAAAAACAAAGGAAAGTTCGACGTGCTTATACTGTATCTAAAACCGGAAAGTGCCATGCGTATCGTACAGGCACATTCCTATAGTGATGGGACACGGGTTTTGATAGATACGGTTGGTGCGGCATCTGTATGCGGAGATTGTACTGCACTGCCACTTGAGAAGGGGCTGGGTCTGTCTTTTGGATGTAAAGGGTCGCGTAAGCACAGCGGGTATCAGGATGTTGAAGTGCCTATAGGCATTGCATTTGAACTTGTGGAAAAGATAGAAGAGGGGTTGGAGAAAATCCCGACGACCATTGGTTAATCCGGGATCATCTTTTAAAGCATTCGTATTCCCTGATCTGAAGATAAGTGGATGGCAAGTTATTCATACTTCTTTATACTTAAAAGGTCATTACCTAGTTTATACACTTATCAACTGAATTCCTGATCAAAATGAAACTCTATAGTACAAATCATAAGGCACCGAAAGTCAGCTTTCAGGAGGCTCTGATAACAGGGCTTGCACCGGACAGGGGGCTTTACATGCCAGAGAGCCTTCCGACCTTCTCAAAGGAAGAGATAGACTCCTTCAGGGATGCACCGTATCCTGAGATCGCATACAGGGTCCTGAGCAAGGTCCTTGAGGGTGAGGTCGACGATGAGTCGCTGAAAGCGATCACCTATGACGCTTACAATTATGATGTCCCTCTTGAGAAGATGGATGAACAGACCTACATCATGAGACTTGACAGGGGACCCACAGCATCTTTCAAGGACTTTGCAGCCCGCATGATGGCAAGGCTCATGCAGTATTACCTTGGCAAAGAGAACAGGAGCCTGACAATCCTCACTGCAACCTCCGGTGACACTGGTAGTGCCGTTGCGCACGCATTCTACGGGCTTGATAACATAAAGGTCATCGTGCTCTTCCCAACCGACGAGGTGTCGGATCGCCAGCGCAAGCAGATGACCACCCTTAATGAAAATATCACAGCCATCTCAATAGACGGCAAGTTCGATGACTGCCAGGCAATGGTAAAGCAGGCATTTGCAGATGAGGAACTCAAACACCTCAACCTCTCTTCAGCCAATTCCATAAACATCGGACGTCTTGTTCCGCAATCGATCTATTACATCTATGCTTATGCAAGACTCAGGAACTACCCTGAGGACATCATATTCTCTATTCCTTCGGGCAACTTTGGTAATATGATGGGGTGTGTCCTGGCAAAGACCATGGGTGTACCTGTCAAAAAGATAATCGCCTCTGTAAATGAGAACGAGGAGTTCCCTCAATTCCTGAGCACAGGTAACTACTCGAAGATCGTTCCTTCAAAGAACTGTCTTTCAAATGCAATGAACGTGGGACACCCCAGTAATCTTGCAAGGCTCATAACTATCTATGGTGGAGATATGGATGAGAAGGGCAATATTAACACATATCCTGACATGGAAAAGCTCAGGAACGACATCTACTCAGGTTCTGTCACAGACAGCGAGACCAAGGCGACCATCAGGGAGATCTACGATAAGTACGGCATACTTATCGAGCCCCATGGAGCGGTCGGCATAAAAGGACTGCTTGATTACAGGTCTGAGACTGGTGATAACACGCTTGCTGTAACACTGGAAACAGCAGATCCTGCAAAGTTCCCTGAACATGTGAGGAACGAAACCGGAGTTGAGCCTGAACTTCCACAAAGCCTGAAAGAGAGCGAGGCAAGGGAAGAACACATGGATCATCTCGGCACAGATTATGCAAAGTTCAAGGAATACCTGAAGGAAAAACTCGGTTGAGTTTTTCTTTTTTCTGATTTTTCCCGAATTTCGGGTTTTAGTTCTCTTCAATATATCATGGGGTGAGTTTTTGAAAAATACGGCATCATATTCACCAATGGGTCGTGGTAAGTATTTTGGTATCTGTGCATCCTACCATCATTCCAAGGGTTGCAATTGTCCTACATGCCCATCCTATCCAGAGACCGGCACCTTCATGTTTTGTTCTAAAGGTGCATATCCGGAAACACAAAAAAAGGGATGTATGTGTTCTGAGTGTTTCATATACAAGAAGTTTAGTCTTCAGGGGGAATATTTTTGCTCAGAATAACTTCATGTTGCGCCGGATGCCATCTATTTTGAATTAAAGAATTACTATATCATTATGATGCTCATAATATATCTTAATATAGATATATTTATATAGTAACAAAATGTGTTATCAATTTTGGCAAAATCTGCCATACAGAGAATGCCAGATGAAATGTAGCATACGGTGGTACGATATGTATTTCATCCCAACTCCCTACTGTGAAAAACGGAATCTGATTGCATGGAATTGTGGGCATGATACTTCTTTCCTCGGTATCTGAAAAACGGAAAATGCCCACATTTCTAAATTGCAGGGAAGATTCGGAGTAGCTATTCCGTCCTTTTTTTGTGCTACTGATCCTTCCGTTTTTAAACTAGGTGAGCCCACATACTATATGTCAAATGTTGTATAATAACAGGTTTGCATTTGAAGGTTTTTATATTGTAAAACCTGAATACAGGAATAAAGGCTATGGAAGCAGGCTTTTTACATAAGTTGACACTCAACAATATAGAGCCAAAAAATGAATATGAATTGCAGCAAATCCCGCCTACGTTGGATCAAACTCGAAGCTATTTGAATCGCATCAAAAAAAAATAGTAATAATATTAATTGAGCATAGCAGCGATCCGTAGTTCCCGAGGGCTCGCACACCTCAGTACCGTACGGAACGCTG